>JAGYIK010000180.1 GCA_018402605.1 Litorivicinus sp.
AAATACGGGTGCTTGGGACTAGCGATTTCGCGCGTGTCCAGCCCGTTTTCGCAGGCTTCGTTGCCGCCAATTCAGGTTTTAAAGTCACCTATTTGCAAGCCTCCAGTCGCAGTATTGACCAAGCGGTCAGGGCAGGTCTTGATGCAGAAATTGATCTAGTGATGTCATCAGCTGTCGATTTGCAGGTCAAACTTGTCAATGACGGGTTTGCACAGATGCTGGATTTGCGAACCGAAAAGGCGACCCATTGGCGCTCACAATTGGTGCAGATCGCGGTCGAGCCAATTGTCACGCTCTACCATGCATCAGTTCAGACGGCCCTCGAGTCGGTAAAAACTCGGCCTGGCCTTGCCGAACTGATTCGTCACAGCTCAGATCAGTCGTTGCGTGTGATCATGTACGATCCGGATGCTTCTGGTGTCGGGTATTTATTAAGCCAGCAAGATGCACTCCAGGACGGGCGATTTTGGTCGTTGATTGAAGGATTTCAGAGAGAGGATTTCATTGTAAGTTGTTGCTCTGGTGAGATGATCGACGCTGTAATTTCTGGTGAGAGACAGCTTGCGTATAACGTGATTGAGTCGTATGTACTCACTCGACTTGAGAATGCACCGGATCTGCGTGTTCTCCGTTTTGAGGATTACCAGTTGGCAGTACCGCGTACGGCCTTTATTCCAGTGACTGCCAATGGAGCCGCGGATGCGGCGACACTGGTTCGCTATGTCTTGAGCGATGATGGTCAGTCGGGTTTATCACCCGCTGTGCGGTTATCGGTGCTCGATCAAACGCCACGAGCGGGCGGCCCGTTAAAGCCAATCCGTTTGAGTCCGGCGTTAATTGTGCATTTGGATCCCGTGGTCCGAAATGACTTTTTCCAGAATTGGCGGCGCTTGGCGCCCTAAGGCAGCGCTGTGTCGTTGATTATGCGTTCTCTCATCGAATCCATCGAGCGTTCACCCTGGCCCTGGATGATCGCGGCCTGGGTTGAAGGCGCGTTGGTCGGCGGATTCTTGGTGTGGTGGTTGCTATGAGTGGTCAGTCACATGGCAATGAGGCACCCTCGGAGTGGATTCGGCACATGCTGGACATGCACGCAGGCGCTGCCGTGGATGCGATCGATCTGGCGTCAGGATTCGGTCGACATGCGTATCTTCTGACGAATAAAGGGCTTTCAGTGTTAGCGATTGATGCGAACCCGACCGTTGCTGACGAACTCCAGGCCACAAACATCAGGTTCCAGCAGGTCGACCTGGAGTTGGAGCTCTGGCCTCTAGAGGGTGTGGAAGCAGACGTCGTGGTTGTCTCGAATTATCTGTACCGGCCCCACTTGGCACGCGTTGGTGACCTTGTGCGAGTCGGTGGGATTTTGATTTATGAGACCTTTGGGGTCGGCAATGAAGCGTTTGGTAAGCCCTCGAATCCTGATTTCCTGTTGCAAGATGGCGAACTGGAGATCTGCTTCGCATCACGGTTTGACACCTTAGCTCAGTTTTTTGGTTCGGTGTCTGAGCCAAAGCCTGCGATACGTGGGCGTTATTGTGGCCGCCGACGTGTCTGATCAGAGTCTATTTTCGCGCCCATTTGTTGGCTATTTGGTTTCCAGAAGCTCCGTTGGCATCGCCAACACGATGTTGGTGGTGTCTTTAGGGTGGCATTTGTATGCGCTAACCGGTGACCCTTGGAGCCTGGCCTTAGTCGGCTTAATGCAAATTTTACCGGTATACGGGTTCTTTTTTGTCTCCGGGATGGTCATTGATTATGTCCCGCGCATCTGGGTGGTGCGCATCGCGGCACTGATTGAAGTGGCAGCGGTCTTGGGGATCGCTTGGGTGATGATTGAGCCCGAGCCAAACCTGATTTGGTTATATGCCTTGGTGGCCTTGCACGGGTCAGGACGCGCGTTTCATGCGCCAGCACTGCAAGCGATTGTGCCAAACATTGTCCATGAGTCCGTTCTCGACCGTGCAGTGGCCTTATCAACCACTGTATGGCACTCAGCCATGATTTTCGGTCCAGTGCTTGCGGGCGCCTTGATTGGATGGATTGACCGTGGTGTCTACGGTTTCATTACGATTGCTCTTTTGCTGGCTTTGCTCGGTTATGGCTTCATCCCAGTCTTCCGGGTCACACATATGGCGGGTCGGACGTTACAGTC
>JAGYIK010000181.1 GCA_018402605.1 Litorivicinus sp.
TGGCGACGCGGCGGCGAACTGGGGCGTTCATTGTGAGAGGTCCTTGTAGGTATCGATCGCGCGTTGGCGCGACGTTTTGAGGTCAACAATCGGCGGGCTGTACCCCTTGGGTATCTGGGTCAACCAGGGCGCATGGCGTTTTTTCGCAGGCAGATCCAATAACTCGGGAATCCAATGCCCGATGTAGGCCGCTTCAGCATCGTGGGCTTCGCTTTGGCTGACTGGGTTAAACACCCGAAAATAGGGCGCGGCATCGGTACCAGTCGAAGCACTCCACTGCCAGCCACCATTGTTTGCAGCCAAGTCTGAGTCGATTAAGTATCGCATGAAATGCCGCTCTCCGATTCGCCAATCGACCAAGAGGTTTTTTGTAAGAAACTGCGCCACAATCATGCGCACGCGGTTATGCATCCAGCCGGTTGCTCGCAATTCGCGCATGCCTGCATCGACAATCGGAATGCCGGTGCGGCCTTCTTCCCACGCTTGAATCTCGTCAGCTTGATTGCGCCAAGCAACAGCTTCGGTCTCTGGTTTAAAGGCACGACCTTTTGACAAGCGCGGAAATCCAACCAGCAGGTGATGGTAGAACTCACGCCAAATCAATTCATTGACCCAGGCGAAGGCATTGTCGGGAAAATCCCAAATGGGCTTGTTGAGTGCGCGCTCGGCAGCCTTGATGCATTGCCTGGGAGACAGTAATCCACGCGCCAAGTAGGGGCTCAGTCGACTTGTGCCTGGAATGGCAGGGTTATTTCTGTGGCTATTGTAGTTGAGCAATCTGTGTTCAATAAATTCTTCTACACAATGGTGTGCATCAGCTTCTGTCATCGCAAAATCACTGAGATCGCTCTCGGATGATGCTGCCAACGGTTCCCAATCACTGGCCTCAACCCTCGCGCGTTGTGTTTTTGGCAGCGCGTAAGGGCCACAGTGCTCGTGCTTCAGTGTTTCGATCCAGCGCCGCTTAAACGGGGTAAATACGGCGTAGTAGCGTCCTTCACCGGTCAGGACTTGGCCGGGCTGCAAAACAAGTCGATCGAGGAATTGATGAACGTGCGTTGCGGTCAGCGCAGACGATAAAGCAATGTCGCGTTGGCGCTCGTTAACTTGATATTCTTGATTCAAATAGAGGTCGGTGACGTGCTCGTTTTGGCAATAGGCAATGAGCCACTGCACCTGGGCCGCATAGGTTGATAACCGAACAACCTGCAGTGAAATGCCGTGTTCTGCTAAGCGCTGGGACAGTGCACGCAGAAGACATTCTGTGTAATACAAGCGATTGCGACCATAGCCAAATCCGGCCCATTCCGCATCAGCGGTTAAAAAAACCGCAGAGACCCGAGCTTCCGGCTCGCCTGTGAGCGCAGCTGTGACTGCGGCGTTGTCGTCGATCCGAAGATCATCACGAAACCAAATGAGACGATGTTGCATAGATCCTCACTGTCGCATCCTGCAACGTGCATCGCCCTCATCCTGAGAAACGCAAAACCTGAGTTTCCGTCAAGCGGTTGGCAATAACAACGGAGTCTGTCAGTCTCGTCCTACAGTTGCGGGGATAATTTCATGATCTTTGGCCGAATTTTAATCATCATCAACGTGATTCTGTTCATGGCTCTGGCTCTGTGGATGCTCGTCAGTCCCGCAGTGGTGCTGGCAAATCTTGGCGTGGCGAGCTTGACCACAAGCGGCGCCATTGAACTGCAAGTGCTCGTCTCCGGATCCTTTCTGGCGTTTGCATTGATTGTGGTGCGTGGTTGCGCCCTGGAATCACACACACGTCAATCGCTGGGTCAGCTCATCATCATTTATGCGGGGTGGTTATTTGTGCGGATCGTGGCGATGTTGCAGGCCACGCCCGACAATCCCACAACGTGGATCTATTTGGCGTTTGAAATCGTCATGCTCTTACTCCTTGGCATTGGACTTCGATTTGCGACGCCACGCCATGATCGCGATCTGTTTGCCTCAGAGGATCGCGGAATCTAGTAATCGATCCGCCACTTCAATGCCAGCAAGGTATGCGCCCTCGACTCGACCGCCACTGAGATAATCACCGGCAATCCAAAGCCCTGTATCCACTTGGTACGCGCCTTTTTGCGCGACCACTGTCGCGTCAGTGGGCCGCGCAAAGCGCCAGCGATGACTGAGGATTA
>JAGYIK010000182.1 GCA_018402605.1 Litorivicinus sp.
ATGCTGGGAAAATCACAAAATTCATGACGCCGGCAAAGTTCTCAAGCCCCCGAAACCAGCTCGCAAGCACCAGGCCAGCGAGTGCCAATGCAAAGGCGCTCATGAGGATTGCAGGCAATGCAGTGAGTAAACCGATCCACGGGAGAGTGATACCGACTGCGATTGCGATCCCGATGAACAGGTAAGCTTGGACGGTCGAGACGAGTGTTGCTGCGATGAGTTTGAATACCAAAATACGACAGCGGCTGATCGGTGCCGTCATCAGAACCTTCATTGCGCCAGACTCGCGGTCATAGACCATGGCTAATGATGACTGCATCCCATTAAAAAGACACATCATGGCGACGAGGCCCGGAACGACATACAAATCATAGGTGACATAGGTGGTGTAGGGTGGCTGAGTCGCAATGCCGAGAGTGCTTTTGAAGCCCGCTGCAAAAACCAATAGCCAAAACAACGGACGCACCAGTGCCGACAGCAGGCGGGTGCGTTGTGCAAGGAATCGCGCAAATTCACGCTCGATAATCACCAACATTGGACGCCAGAATTCAGCCATGACTTGCCACCTCCGTTGTATACCGCGAGAGGAGCTCGGATGGACTGCCACAGTATCCAGTAAATCGCATCGTGCCTCCGTGCATGATGATCAGGCGATCTTCCGCCTCGAGTTCGTCTGTGATGTGCGTACACCACACAACGCTCATTTGCTGGTCACGCACCATGGCATGGATATCCGCAGAAAGCTGTCGTCTTGAGTCGATATCGAGGCCGACTGAAGGCTCATCTAACAGTAGCCAGCGTGGTTGATGGATTAATGCACGCGCGACCTCGATCCGTCTTCGCTCACCGCCACTTAACTGATTCACGGGCCGATCTAACACATGATCACAATGAAGGAGTCGACAGGTTGTCTCGATTTGCGCTTCAGAGGCGGCTCTCGACATACCGTGAAGACCGGCTGCATACAAGAGATTTGCATGACCGGTCCGCATCATATCGAGCGCTGGCTCTTGAAAGACAAATCCGAGTTGCCCAATCAATGTTCTCGACGTTGCATGCAAGGGCGATCCATCGAGCATGATTTGACCTTGCTGTGAGGGAATAAGCCCAGCAATGAGTTTAAATAGCGTGGACTTCCCCGCCCCGTTGGGACCCAAGATCGCTGTGATTTCGCCTGCGTGAAACTGCACTGAGAAGGCATCCAGCGCGAGTCGAGAGCGGTAGCGGTGTGTCAGGCGTTCAATGCAAAGGGTCATGGATTAGTTTCGTTGTTGTTTGCCTCAGTATATCGGGCTCAGGGTTGGGTTCGTAAAGCCCTTGCTGTAGTTCACGTATTTTTGGAATGGAACCGGTCGAATTGGTGCGCTGCATGAAACATGTACGACCATACTCTCGTTGAAAGCATCTGTGAATTCTGTAAAACAATCTAGGCGCGCCCTAATAAGGAGCCGGCCGCCGTGTAAATGCGTATATGCGTATATGCGTGTTTACGGGGTGACAGAATAATAAGATAAAAAATTGGAGCAATTCATATGAAACTTAAGTGCCTTGCTGCCTGCCTTGCAGGTTTATCAATGACCGCAACGGTCTCCGCTGATATCGGTGTTTTTGCGACCTCAGGGAAGACAATGAACGATCACACGTTCATTGAACAGGGCGGTCAAAAAGCTGAAAACATTAAAAAGATTCTGAAGAACATCAAGCTGCCTGCAGGGTTCAAAATTGATCTGTATGCACTCGTCCCCGATGCACGTGATATGGCCATGGCGCCTCAGGGAACGGTGTTGTTCGTCGGCACGCGGAAAGACAAAGTCTGGGTTGTTTCCGATCGGGATCGCGATGGTGTCGCTGATGAGGTTAAGGACTTTGCGCCCTCGCTAAGCTTTGATGTGCCAAACGGCGTCACCTTCAGTAGAGACGGTTTCTTATACATCGCTGAGCGTAACCAAATTCGGATGTTCCCGGCAGCTGAGTTCTTCTATGAAGGCCCAGATGTGGTTGCTGTTGATATTGTTGCGAAGGGTGAGCTGATCCCGGTTGAAGAAGAGAGCTACAACCACACGGCTCGCGTGATTGATATCGGCCCTGACAATAAACTGTATGTCTCCTTGGGGCAGCCGTTTAACGTC
>JAGYIK010000183.1 GCA_018402605.1 Litorivicinus sp.
CCGTGTGGTCGCTACGACAGCCGATTACTTCGAACACATCAAATATGCAGGCAATCGACCGCTGACGTTTCAGAGCGGTCGTCGTTTTTCGCAGATCAATGAGGTAGTCATTGGTAGCGCCGTTGCAGATCAACTCGCATATTCGCTGGGCTCAAAAATGTACATTACCCATGGTGCGAGCGCCTCGATGGGACAACTGCATGATGACTTTGCGTTTAACGTGGTCGGCATTCTGGAACCCACCGGCACCCCGAACGACCACGCAGTTTTTGTTGATCTCAAAGGGTATGAATTGATCCATCTTGGATGGCAAAGCGGTACCCGTGCGTTCAGTATTCAGGGCCTTGATCTTGAGAGCATTCCCGAAGAACGCCTGGAACCGAAAACCGTCACTGCGGCCTATGTCGGTTTGAAATCGAAACTGGGATTATTTCAATTCATGCGGGACATCCAGGCCTACCCACAAGAAGCCGTCTCAGCGATTATTCCAGGTCTCGCCCTCGCCGAACTGTGGTCGATCGTCGGCATGGTGGACAAGGTGTTTGAATTCTTAAGCTGGATGATTATCGCAATCAGCCTGATCGCGATGGTGACGATGACCATCACAAGTCTAGACAGCCGCACACGGGAAATGACGATCCTACGCGCAACAGGTGCGTCGCCATGGCACTTAAGTGCACTCGTGATGATGGAGTCACTCGTTTTGGGTGTGGGTTCGATCGTCGCATCTGTTGTGCTGGTGACGGCGACAACTTGGCTGGCGCAAGAATATCTGACATCTGCACTGGGTATTGCTCCCGAAATCAGTTTCTTGAGCCTTCATGAACTCGGGACATTTGCCATCATTTTACTTGCCGGTTTGGCTTCAAGCCTGTTGCCTGCGATGATGGTGTTCTGGCGAAGCCTGCAACAGGGACTCATTCGATAAGACCATGTGGAAAGATCTACTGCACATCACCTCTGGCGTCCTGATCGCGGTCTCGTTGGCCGTCTTCGCCAAGGAGCCGACCGAGGAGGACTTTGATCGTTGGGCCACCAACTGGGATAGCCTGATCCCCGCAGGAACCTATGATTTCATTCCCGAGAACGTGTCATTTGACTTGATGTTCGATCCAACCTTTCAGAGAAAGCTTGATGACGCAGGTCGGGTCCTGAATCCGGCACTTGAAGGCCAACGCATTGAGTTAGCAGGCTTTATGGTGCCACTCGAGACGCAAGGTCAAACAGTCACTCAATTTTTGCTCGTGCCTGAGGCCGGACAGTGCATTCATGTACCTGCACCACCGATGAATCAAACCTTGTTAGTGGATGCATCAACCCGACCCACGGAACTGCGCGATCTCTATCAGCCCATTGTGGTCACAGGTCGCTTATCCGTCGGCGAGCAAAGTTTTGAGCTAGCAGACAGTGGCTATACGCTGGTTGATGTCAACGTCGAATCCTTGGACTTGGATGAGAGCTTGATTCCCGTGGCTCCAGATGCCGATGGCGATCGATAATGCGCGCCTGATGGCGAAATGTGAGGGGGCGCAAAAAACTATCACGCCGCAGCGCCTTGCAGTTCTCAAATCACTCCCTGAAACTGGGCAACCGATATCGGCATACACACTCCGTGACCAGCTCATGAACCGGTCACAGCGCTACAACATCAGCACCATTTATCGCGTTCTGGATTTTTGGGTCTCACTCGGTGTCGTGCACAAAATTGATTCATCCAGTACCTATATGCTGTGCCAGGATGATCATGATCATGATCACCATCTCCATGTCATTCAAACCTGCACTGAATGCAACCACGTTGAAGAGACATGTGAGGTTTCACAGGCGCTGACGCTACCAAGTCAACCTGACTTCGAACCCACGCCCGATCAGGTCATTGAACTCAAAGGTGTGTGTAAAGACTGTCAACAGGCATAAAAAAACCCTGGTCTGCTCTCACAAACCAGGGTTTCGATCACAGGGATCGGCTTACATCATGCCGCCCATACCGTGATCCATCGATGGCATCGCAGGCTTATCTTCCTTGATCTCAGTGATCATACACTCTGTGGTGATCATCAGACCCGCAACAGATGAAGCCGCCTGAAGTGCAGAGCGCGTGACCTTCGCTGGGTCCAAAATACCC
>JAGYIK010000184.1 GCA_018402605.1 Litorivicinus sp.
GTGGCCAGAAACGCAGGACGTCGCGATTCTTTAAAAACCAACCGGCAGGAAGACCGTTGAGGCAACGCCGCGGGCCACCGCATTGAGAGTCCGCTGGTCTTTATTCGCCAATGCCACAGATAGCGCGTCTTGCAGACCGATGAGCTCGCCCAGTAACTGAGAGTAGCTCGCGTTGAGGATTCCATCTTGAACTCCGTCTGCCAAAATATAGGGCGTCCCCGACGCATCGAGACGGGTGCGCATCAGATAGGCGGCCGTTTCGATGTTGCGCGCCGAGTTGTAGACGAACTGTGCTGTCGGTAGATCATCGAGCAGCAGAAATTCGCGGCGATGATCAAATGCGTGATTGACCATCGATTGCAGGCCACCAACCAAAGCGAAGACACGATCGCCGGTGAAGTCGGGCTCAAATGCGCTGCGGATCAAGCGATCTGGAGGTGGACTGCCAAACTCCTGGAGATTCAAGCGGGGCGCTTTCAGTTGCTCAATGCGGACTTCAAGCGGTACGCCCTTTGGAAGCTGTATAGGATTGCGGCGATACAGCTTGACCAATAAGGTCTGGAGGTTCTGATCAAGCTCAGAGCGCACCGCCTCAACGAAAAATGCGGTATCACTCTTAGCGAGATTTCGAAGTCCGTCCGGCGCCTTAACTGGAATTGCACAAGCTGTCAGCAAACAACCGAGTACAGCCAGCCAAAGCGCCCGCAACATCAACCAGCGAGCTCGGATAAGAGCGCGTTGACTCGCTTCAGATAACCAGGGGCATCATCCAGTTTTCCTTCAGCACCCAATTGCGCGTGATCAAACACCAACCGGGCCAGTTCCTTGAATCGTTCGTCGTCTTTCTCAGCGTCTAAACGCTGTAACAAACCATGATCTGCATTAATTTCAAGAATCGGCTTTGAGACAGGCATGGCCTGCCCTGCTGCTTCCATAATTTGACGCATCTGAGGCCCCATATCGTGCTCAGTCAGCACCAATACTGCCGCCGAATCGGTCAGCCGTACAGACGGCTTGACATCAGAGACCTGCTCAGTGAGCGCATCCTTCATGCGTTTTAATAACGCCTTATGCTCCTTGGCCTCTTTTTTCTGCTCTTTTTTCTCGTCTTTACCGTCGCCAGGCAGTTCCAGACCGTCTCGCGTGACATCCACGAACTGATGGTCCTCGAACGATTGAAGATGACCCATCAGCCATTCATCAATCCGATCCGAGAGAATCAAAACCTCAATTCCGCGGGCCTTAAAGGCCTCAAGATACGGGGACCCCAGGGCATTAGTGTGGGACTCACCAACCAAATAATAGATGTCTTTTTGACCTTCGATCATCCGGCCAATGTAATCTTCGACACTGACTGTTTGTTTGGTTTCTGCAGTGTGCGTTGATGCAAAGCGCAACAACTTGATAATCCGATCTTTGTTTTGATGGTCCTCAGCCGGGCCTTCCTTCAGACACTCGCCAAAAGTCTCCCAAAACTTTTGGTATTTCTCCGCATCGTCCTTCGCAACCTTGGCCAGCATATCGAGTGCGCGGCGAGTGACAGCGGACTTCATCGCTTCAACCCGATCATCTTTCTGCAAGATTTCACGCGACACGTTGAGGCTCAGATCTGAGGAGTCAACCACCCCGCGGATAAAGCGCAGATAAAGCGGCAAGAACTCTTCCGCGCGGTCCATAATAAAGACCCGTTGGACATAGAGTTTGAGACCGCGTGGGCTCTCGCGATTCCACAGATCGAAGGGTGCACGCGCTGGAACATACAAGAGACCTGTATATTCCGATTTGCCTTCGACCTTGTGGTGGCTCCAGGTCAACGGATCCTCAAAGTCATGCGCCACATGCTTATAAAATTCGGCATACTCTTCATCGGTGATTTCATTACGGGGACGTGTCCAGAGCGCTGTGGCCTGATTCACTTGCTCCCAAGGCTCCTCGTCTTTCTCGACCTTTTCTTTTTTCAGAAAGACTGGAATTGAGACGTGGTCGGCGTACTTCGTGACCAGATGACGGACGCGATACGACTCAGAGAATTCCTTTGCGTCCTCTTTCAGCGTCAAACGAATCTCGGTTCCGCGCGACTCTTTCGCCACCGTTTTAATGGT
>JAGYIK010000185.1 GCA_018402605.1 Litorivicinus sp.
GTGAGCTCCGCTGCCTTATTTGGATCTTCAGCGATCTCTTGGCACGCATAAGCCACACCTGGGCTGTACGCGAGTGCTAAATCACGTTGCGAGGCGAGGGGCTTTGTGGCTTGGATTTCGAGCTTTCCAGCAGGCTCGGCGCGATGGTATGCAAGTGCGGCTTCACGGAGGTCATTCGACATAGAAACGATTTCCAATTTGTAGTGGGATTGTTTTCGGCTAGTGTAACGTACTTATTTCAAAGCGTAAGGGGACAGAGATGCCGTTTCGTCGTATGGGGATCATTATTGGTCTGGCACTGGTAGTGGGGTCATTGATTTCCATGGTGTTACCAGAGAGCGAGTCAAAAATTGAGGAAACGCTTTTTAATGAGATCACCTATCAGATGGGCGAATTACAGATCGTGACAGACGATCTGGTAAAAATTCGTGAGCGCTTGGTTGGCACCCAGCAGGTGCAGGTGGATGCGCAATTGCAAACAGTGGCCGACTGGTTGTTTGAATTTCGTCCGCAAGGAGAGACGCACGAGGCACGCAAGGCCTATTTGATTGCGAATCGAGATCGTGTCGTGGCCATGGTTGAAGAGCTGCGGGCGACGCGTGATGCGTTAATCGGCTCGAATCCAAGCAATACACAGTGATATCCTAGATTTTTGCTCGGGAGAAATAGTATGAGCACCCGTCTTCGCTTTTCGTATGCGGACTTGCACCACACCATTGCACAGGGCGCAGCCGAGATTATCGCCAGTGATTTTCAGTTCGATGTCATCTTGGCCATTGGCGGTGGCGGTTTTATCCCGGCGCGAATTCTCCGCACCTATGTTGAAAAACCCTTGATTGCGATTTCGCTGGCGCGCTATCACCCGGACGAGCCGCCCTCGGATATCCCGCATAAGTTGCAGTGGGTCGAAGGGGTGAATCACATGATCACTGGAAAACGGGTGCTGATCGTAGACGAAGTTGATGACGAGAGAACCACGCTGGCCTTTGCGATAGGTGAGCTCTTGGTTGAACAGCCGGCGGAAATTGGTGTGTTTGTGATGCACAACAAATTGAAGCCAAAAAAAGCCGAGTACCCAGACTGTGTGACGCACGTCTTTGTGGGCAAAGACATTGAGGACGTATGGGTCGACTACCCGTGGGATGCGCGCGATATTTGGCAGCATGAGTCCGATGCGGCCTCAGGTGGTGTGATTCAGGTGAATGAAGAGGAAGCCAAGGCGGCCTACCGGAATTAGCGGGTGTCCCCACCCAGTCAGTACACAGATGGCTTGAGCACTGCGCGTGCCCCAATTGCCGGTCGCGGATTTACCAGGTTCCCGTATTTGGCATCGATATCCAGGGTTCTGCCGGCGCCAAGGGTTCGCCGCGCTGGAGTAATTCAATCGAGATGCCATCGGGGCTTCGAACAAAGGCCATGCGACCATCTCGCGGCGGTCGAGCAATCGTGATTCCGTGGCTCTGTAAATGCTGGCAGAGGTCGTAGATGTGATCCACGCCGTAGGCGAGGTGTCCAAAATTACGCCCGCCTGAGTACGTTTCTGGATCCCAGTTGTAGGTCAACTCAATGAGCGGTGCTTTGTCGTCGCGTGCGCGCTCGAGATCATTTGGCGCTGCAAGAAAGATCAGCGTAAACCGCCCACTCTCGCTCTCATGGCGGCGGACTTCTCTCAGGCCAAGCCCGTCGCAATAAAACTGAAGTGATGTATTGATATCCTTGATGCGAATCATCGTGTGCAGATACTGCATAACATTATCCTTTGAATCGGCCATACTGCATTTCATTTCATTAAATGCACCGCATATCATTGCCCGTCAAGCTTGTTTGATAAGGATCATCATGCGCACTCTGCTTTTTGTCGCCCTTCTTGTCCCATGCATTGCTGTTGCACGGGAGACTCCGGTTGTTGTGGATATTGCAAAGACCGAGTCGGTACAAACGACGACTTCTCTGACCGCCCGCGTTGTTGCCCGTGAGACCGTACTGATTCCGGCTGAGACCGCAGAGACCGTTCGCTCAGTGCGTGCGCGGATTGGGGATCGGGTAGATGCCGGTGATGTGTTGGCTACGCTCGAATCCGAGAATGTCCGCCTGCAAGTC
>JAGYIK010000186.1 GCA_018402605.1 Litorivicinus sp.
GCTCGGGCCCGCAATGAGCTTGCGCACTTCATGCTGGCTCTTGCCGCAAAATGAGCAATACAACACTTTGCCGCTGTTATCCGATGTCTTATCTGTTGTGTCTGTCATGACCGTCCTCGCTCTACGTCAACATTGCGCCGTCGACGTAGGAAAATCAAGATGCTGGCGTGGCTGTATCTGCACGATGTGCGATCACATCGTCAATCAACCCGTATGTTTTTGCCTCTTCTGAATCCATGAATCGGTCGCGATCGGTATCTTTTGAGATTGTTTTCACTGTTTGACCAGTGTGGTGCGCCAGATGCTGATTCAACTTTTCACGGATCTTTAAAATCTCACGCGCTTGGATATCAATGTCCGATGCTTGCCCGGAGAATCCACCCAATGGTTGATGAATCATCATTCGCGAGTTTGGCAAGGCGAATCGCTTACCTTTGGCACCGCCCGCAAGCAAAAATGCCCCCATGCTCGCTGCTTGACCGATGCACAGCGTCGACACATCTGGCTTGATGAACTGCATGGTGTCGTAGATCGCCATGCCTGCAGTAACCGACCCACCGGGTGAATTGATGTACAGATGGATATCTTTGTCCGGATTCTCAGACTCAAGAAACAAGAGTTGCGCAACAATCAGGTTGGCCATGTAGTCCTCGACCTGGCCGACCATAAAGATCACCCGCTCCTTTAGGAGTCGAGAATAAATGTCATATGCGCGCTCACCGCGTGAGCTTTGTTCGACAACTACTGGGACCAAACCTGTCATTCTGGATTCCTTGTGATTTAACCTTGTCGACTCTTCATGACGTCGGCATATGACATTTCAACGGCCTTCGCCTTCGCTTTCGACAATAAAGCCTCCGCGACCTGTTCTTCAATCGCCAATGCCTCAACCTGACGCAGGTTTTCGTCATTGCTGTAATAGAAATTGATCACCTGTTCGGGTTCATCATAGGCCGAGGCCATGTCTTCAACCAGGGCTCGAACGCGATCATGATCGGGCTTGAGGTCCAGCATCTTCACTGTAGCGCCCAATAATACACCGAGGCGGACGCGCCGCTCAGCCTGCTCTGTGAACAGCTCATCAGGCAACTGATGTGGATCAAACTGCTGGCCGCCACCGAACCGCTCAACAGCTTGGTGCTTCAACGTATGAATTTCTGATTTGATTGCAGATTGTGGCACAGGCGTCTCGGCGTTTGTCTCAAGCAATGCATCAAATACGGCTGTCTTGTTGAGGTTTTTCAGCGTCATCGTCAGTTCGCGCTGCATTTGTTGCTTCAACTCGGCCTTGAAATCGTCTTCTGTACCTGACTCTACGCCGAATGATTTGATGAATTCCTCATCAATGGTTGGCATCTCGCCGCGCTCAAGCTTGGTGAGCTCAATCTTAAATACAGCTGGCTTACCCTTCAGTTCTTCAGCGTGATAATCCTCAGGGAAGGTGACCTCGACATCTTTGGTCTCACCCTTCTTCATACCGATAATTCCGCCTTCAAAACCAGGAATCATCTGTCCTGTACCGAGCACCAGCGCGTGGTCCTCGGCTTTGCCACCCTCGAACGCTTCACCGTCGATAAAGCCCTCGAAGTTGATCGTGGCCCGGTCGCCTTCTTTAGCTGCGGCCCGTGCAGATTCTTTCCAGCCCTTACGTTGCTCACGCAGTGTGGCAATCATTTCCTTCACATCGGCTGCGCCAATTTTGCAGGCTTTCTGCTCGATTTCGGCACCATCGAGCAAGGTGGGCTCGATCTCTGGGAACACCTCAAACGTGGCCTTGAAGGAGAAATCCGTTCCCTCTTCGAAGTTAACATCGTCAATCCGCGGACTGCCGATTGGCTTCACATCGTGTTCACTGAGGGCCTGACCCAATGCCTTTTCCATCAGATCAGACACAATTTCTTGGCGAATCGCCTGGCCGTAGCGCTGACGCACCACAGAAGCAGGTACTTTGCCTGGTCGGAATCCGTCAATTCGGACGCGCTGCGTCGTCTCTTTGAGTTTGGCTTCAAACTCAGTCTCAACGTCCCCTGTCGGGATGGTAATAGTGAATTGGCGCTCAAGAGCGCTCGG
>JAGYIK010000187.1 GCA_018402605.1 Litorivicinus sp.
TGCTATCAGCGGTGGAAAAATCGTTGCAATAGGGCTCAATCTTGATTTTCAAGCACATACCGTCGTCGATATCGCCGGTGCAGTCATCGCTCCCGGATTCATTGATGTACACACGCATGACGATCGTTTGGTGTTGGCGGACCCATCAATGCAACCGAAAGTAAGCCAAGGAGCCACAACGGTGATTACTGGTAACTGTGGCATCAGTTTGGCGCCACTTGGGTGCACCAAACCAGTGCCACCTTTGAATCTTGTCGCCGATGAATCGGCACACCGCTTTAGTTCTTTCAAAGAGTATTTCGCAGCACTGGAAAAGGCGCCTTGCGCGGTGAATGTCGCATCACTTGCCGGACACACCACTTTGCGAGCGGTCACCATGCAGGCACTCGACTGCCCTGCCAATGCTCTGGAAATCGAGAAGATGCAAAGCCTCGTTCAAGAGGCTCTCGACGCTGGCGCCTTAGGTGTATCAACAGGTCTGTACTATGCACCAGCACAGGCAGCGACTGCAGAAGAAGTACTAGCGGTATGTGAGCCTCTCAGGGGAACGACAGCGGTGATCGCCTCGCACATCCGCAACGAAGCCGCGCAAGTACTGGAATCATTGACTGAGGCGATGACGATTGCCAATACGCTCGGTGTGCGTCAAGTCATCTCCCACCATAAAGTCAATGGGCGGGCAAATCATGGTCGTTCGACAGAAACCCTCGCACTCATAGACGAAGCGCGCACGCGAGGTGATGTATGTATGGACTGTTATCCCTACGTGGCTTCCTCAACGGTACTTCGTCAAGATGCGGTTGAAGATGCCTCACGCACGTTGGTTGCTTGGTCTACTGCCAAACCCGATACAGCAGGTTGCTATATCGACGAGCTTTTAAAAGAGCAAACACTCGGTCTCACTGAATTTCTGGCATCATTGCAACCTGCTGGAGCGATTTATTTTTCTATGGACGAAGCCGATGTCGAGCGCATCATGGCGCACCCAGAAACAATGATCGGCTCTGATGGTTTGCCACACGACACTTTCCCTCATCCACGTCTGTGGGGTGCGTTTCCAAGAGTGTTGGGGCATTACTCGCGAGACAGGAAGTTATTTTCACTCGAAACGGCAATCTACAAAATGACTGGCATGCCTGCAAAAAAATTTAGCCTTACCGATCGCGGCCGCATCGCGCTCGGTTTTGCGGCTGATATCGTTGTTTTTGATCCAGAGCAAGTACGAGACTGCGCTACATTTGCAGATCCCTTACGTAAGGCAGAAGGTATACAGCGCGTCTATGTCAATGGCGTTGAAAGTTGGAGCAATGGTGCGACTACCGGTGCTCGTGCAGGTCAGGTTTTGCGTCGAGTGACTGCATCAAGAGAGTAAAATTTCTTGAGTCATCCGATCGCGCAGGCGATCCATAAAACCCAAGCATTCTTCGAGCTGACTAATTTCAATAAATTCGTTGGGCTTGTGTGCGACAGCAATGTCGCCAGGGCCGATCACCACACACGGGATGCCTGCGTGATTAAGCCAACCGGCATCAGTGACAAACGATACGCGCCCAAGCTTCTCGTTGCGCGCGAGGCTCTTACCAAGGTAGGTAATAGGAGCATCGTCCTCGGTGGACAAGGCCGCAGAATTAGAGATCATTTCAAAAGAAATGTCTGCCTCTGCAGAGGTCTTGCGCATTTCGACCTTTAGGCTCTCTGCATATTCTTGCACTTGACGAATCAACTCATCTGCATTGTCCTGCGGCAAAGTGCGACAATCAAATATGAACTCACAGTCTTTGGCAACAATGTTGGGTGCGGTGCCACCACGAATTACCCCAGTTTGCATCGTGCCGTGAGGCGTTTTGAACAATGGGTCGAAAGGACCTTCTGTTTGAATCTTTAAAGCCATGCCACGAATTTTCTCAATCAATCGCGCGGCATATTCTATCGCGCTGACGGCATCAGGCACCATTGAAGAATGCGCTTCCAAACCACGCACGCGGCAACGCGTCACACGCATGCCCTTGTGGCCAGTCATTACTTGCATGCGAGTCGGCTCGCCCACAAAACA
>JAGYIK010000188.1 GCA_018402605.1 Litorivicinus sp.
CTGGCGAAATTGGGCGTCCAACAACCCAAACCAACCGAAGCACAGCAGACAGGTCAGCTCGAGGAACGCATTTGGGATGTTTTAAAACAAAGCTATGACCCCGAAATTCCCGTCAATATCGTCGAGCTTGGCTTGATTTATGACTTGAGGATCTCGACACTCATTGACGGTCGTACCCATGTTGCCGTTGATATGACGTTGACGGCTCCGGGGTGTGGCATGGGGCCGATTATGGCGCGTGACATCAAGGACAAGATTCAGGCGCTGTCTGGCGTGGATCAAGCCGACATCCACATGGTATTTGACCCGCCGTGGGATGCCAGTCGGATGACAGAAGAGGCCCGCTTGGAAGCAGGACTGTTTTAAGGAAATCAGATGAGTCAATGGATCGAAATTGCCCATTTCAGTGCGCTTCCCGATGGCGCGTACGAGCGCTTCGCATTTGATGACGTCGATGTGTTGGTGTTTCGTGAAGGCGATCACCTGTATGCGATTGAGGATCTGTGCACACACGATGGCGCCGAACTGTGCGGTGGACTCTACCTCAATGGTGAAATCGAGTGCCCGCGTCATGGCGCACGCTTTTGTGTGAAAACCGGTAAAGCGCTCTCTGCACCAGCCTATGGTGCGGTTGCAACCTTCCCCATCCGCATCACAGATGACGGCGTCGTCGAACTCGCTCTGACTGACTGATGCAAACACCAAGGCTCGCCTGGTTCGCAGGGACAGCCTGTCTCTCGGCGATCGCGTTCACACTGCTCGACGTTCCGCTCGGCGCCATGATTGGTCCGATGCTCGCGATCGCACTGCTCAGCCACTTCACCGGCGCCATCGAACCACCCGGTCATTTAGCGCACGATGCGGCGATTTTGATGATCGGCTTAGCACTCGGCAGCCAGGTCTCGGCCGATCTTTTTCAACAACTCATTCTCTGGCCAGCCAGTCTCGCCATTTTGGTCATCACCATGAGCTTGATCCTCTGGCTCGGCGGGCTCCTCAATCAACGGATTCTCGCACTCGACCCGGTTAGTGCGCATATGGCGGCAGCACCCGGAAACCTCTCATCCGCACTGGCTGTGACTGAGCATTATGGTGGAGCGCTCTCGCAAGTCGCGGTCTATCAAAGTCTCCGGTTGGCGTTTTTGACGCTCATGGTGCCCTTGTTCGTCACCTTACCAGACACCCCCAAGGCCACAGTGGCGTTTACCCAGGCAGATTTTTTCCTGTGGTTAGGGATGATCAGTATCGGCTGGGTTTGCACGCAATGGTTTAAAACACTGCGCATCACCACACCCGGACTCATTGCCGGTGTCTTTATAGCAGGCAGTATTAGCGCCTTCGGATGGGCAACGATTCAGACACCCGATCTCTTTATCGGCTTTGCCATGATGCTATTCGGCTGGCGCATCGGCATTGATACGGTCCGCCAAGGCCTCGGTGTCCTCGTGAAAACAATCCCAGCTGCCGCAGTCTCCACATGTTTCGCGCTCGCCTGCGCACTCATTGGTGCCTATTTGGTGCACTGGAGCCTTGGCTTTCCGTTGATGGATGCAATCCTTGGCTTCATGCCCGGCGCGTTTCAGGTCATGCCCGTGATCGCTCTTGAGACCGGCGCAGATGGCTTGTATGTCACCACACATCACCTGGTGCGCGTGCTGGCCATGGGTGCCATCATTCCCCTTTCTGCTAGCTATTGGAATCGCACCTAATGCTTCGCCACTTTGACCGCGCCAACAATGCCGACCTCTCACAATGGACACCCTGGTACCAAGGCTCCGCGCGTCTTGGCTATGTGCAAAGCGCATTTAAAGCGCGTGGCCAAACCCTCGGCGTTTGGCACGAGCAGAATGGACGCCTGACCACGGTCGAAAATGACGAAGCTGCACTCAACGCCGTCTTTGCGGAATTCGCACGTGTGGCCTTTGCAGAGGGACTCCTGTCGACCTGGGTTGGTGAGCCCTTTCCTGTTAAAGCCTCTGTTGAAGAACCCACTCGGTTTGTGATGGAGCGAACGCTCACGGCACCGCTAGGCTGCCTCACGTTTG
>JAGYIK010000189.1 GCA_018402605.1 Litorivicinus sp.
GACTCATTCGCGGCTGCCATCTTCAAAGCACGCTGCTCCTCAACCCAAGCGGCATAGTCTTCAGTAGACTTCACCTCGACAACGACCGGCATGAAGCCATGGTCTTTACCGCAGAGCTCAGTGCACTGACCGCGATACACGCCAGGCTCTTCGACCCGCACCCAAGACTCGTTAATAAATCCTGGAATGGCATCTTTTTTCACAGCGAAATTCGGCACCCACCACGAGTGAATGACGTCGTTTGCCGTAATCAGGAAACGCACCTTTTGGTTCACGGGGATAACCAAGGGGTTATCAACTTCCAAGAGGTAGTTCGGATTCTTCACTTGCGCGTTCGTGATCTCTTCGCGCGGTGTGGAGAGATTGGAGAAGAAATCGATGTCTTCGTTGAGGTACTCGTAGCGCCACTTCCACTGATAACCAGTCACCTGGATATCGATATCCGCTTCATCGGTATCGTACATATCCATAAGCGTTCCAGTCGCAGGAATCGCCATACCAATCAAAATGGCGAATGGAATGACAGTCCACAACACTTCGACCATGGTGTTTTCGTGCCAATGCTCGGCGACGGCACCCTTGGACTTCCGGTGTTTGAAAATGGAATAAAACATGACACTGAAAACAGCCACACCGATCACCACACAGATCCAAAAGATCAGCATGTGCAAATCGAATACGTCGCGCGAAATTTCGGTCACGCCTTTACTCATATTTACTTGCCAGTCTGCCGAAGCTGGCAAAGCAAATAGCGATAATGCCAAAACAATAGCTTTGGTCATCCGCACACCTCCTGTATGTGTTGTCTTGTGGCGGTCGATTCGATTAATGAGGGTACTTTTTTTATTTTCGAGTCATGAGCTCATTCTGAAACGCGATTACGCCCAAAACCCCGCGGGAATGCAAGAAAAGCATGTTCGACTTTAGTCTATAGACCACATCACCAGCTGCACAAAACCGTACACGCTGAGCAGAAAAATGACTGTCAGCAGTAAACCCGCGATAACAAAGGCTGAAAAGCGCCCTTCTTGAAAATCACGGATTCGGTTCTGGTCGGATTGTACACCGACAAACGCAGCAAATACGCTAGCGAAGGTTCTAAACCAATTTTTCACTGCCTGTAATCCTCTCCAAAGCCTGTCTTCAAACCATCATCAAACGTTCATCAAAGCGTCAAAAACTCGTCCTAGTCTTGCCAATCGAGAACAGGAGTTTGTATGCAGGTCACATCCTTAACCAAAGCGTTTGCCTCGAACATTGCTGTTAACAATGTCTCATTTTCCGTACCTGAGCCACAAATGATTGGTGTCATTGGACGCTCCGGAGCCGGCAAGTCAACGCTGCTTCGCATGCTGAATCGATTGACCGATGCGACGAGCGGCGAAGTTTTAATCGATGGCCGTAACATCCTACACCTTCGGGGAAAAGAAAAACGGTCTTGGCAGCGCGATTGCGCCATGATCTTTCAACAATTCAATTTGGTCCCACGACTCGACGTAGTCACCAATGTGATGTTGGGGCGGCTGAACTCCCACTCCCTGATCAAAAGTCTCTTTAAAGTCTTCTCCAAAACCGACATCGAAGACGCGATGGCTGCGCTCGATCGACTCGGTATCGCAGAGAAGGCACTTGAGCGCGTTGAAAACCTGTCTGGCGGACAACAACAGCGGGTTGCGATCGCACGCGGTCTGATGCAACAGCCGCGTATGATTTTAGCCGATGAGCCGATCGCCTCGCTGGATCCATTGTCTGCAGAGGTCGTCATGAAGAGTCTTCGCGAGATTCATGACCGCGACAACCTGACCGTTATCTGCAACCTCCACACACTCGACACAGCCCGAACCTACTGCACCCGCGTGATTGGCATGCGTGGTGGCGAGATGGTCTTTGATGGGCCGGCGAGTGAACTGACTTCCGAAGCCGCCCGTGAAATCTACGGTGCTGACGAAGAACTGAATGAAGCCATGACCTCAACTTCCCTCTCGGCGAAGTCGACTGCGGAGTCTGTGGTTAGGGCATCAATGGCCGTTTAGGC
>JAGYIK010000019.1 GCA_018402605.1 Litorivicinus sp.
AATACTGGCATGTCGGAAGCCTTGCTTCACGTCATGCGGCGTCAGCCATCGACTTTGCAACACATGGGCAATCCACAAATCAGCTGGCTTCTTGAGTTCCGGATGACGCATCGTGCCATGGCGCATTCGCTCTAGACCCACAATACGCATAGAGTATGTCCCACTTTGGGACTAAATCAAGCACTAGGTGTAGAACACCCTCTGACTCAGCCCTGTTTCAAAAAATTGCCCTCAAAACGCTCCACTTCCCCACCGGGTCGCTGCGAGATCCAATCTGAGCGCTCGAGATCCCAACCAAAGGGCGTTCGCCAATCCGTCCGACAGCCAAGTTTCAAAAAACCGTCACGGTCTTTCAGCATCAGGCAACGGAGTTGTAACCGTCCACTGGCCAATTCATCGGCATGCCAGGCGGCGGGTGCAGCAGGGAGTAACCAGCGACTGGCATGATTCAACGCCTCACGCTCAACACCAAAGGTGCGCGCATCGGTGAGTACGCCAATTTCTGGTGGGTCGGTCGCCAATTGCACCAGACTCATATTGGCCAGTACCAAGCGTTGCATCTCGGCATTCACCAAGGGCAATGCAATGGCCCACCACGACAGCGCGATCAACTGGATCACCCCAATAAACGCGAGGATCACGGTCGCAAGACTGATCACCGACTCGACCAACATGGCACCGGCCGCTCGAGTCGTTCGAGCGCTAACGACAGAGCACATCGCTGCCCTCGCCAACAAAGGCTTCAAGGCACTGAAGCATGGGCGCGATGGTCTCGAGGCTTTCGGAATCCGGCGCCAAACCCGCATACAAAAAGAATTCTTCACGCGCTTGTTTCAATAACGCAATCCCTAGGTTGTATCGAGCTTCATACATGGATGGACTCGACTTCAAGGCCTGGCGGTAGGCCGTAATCGCAGTCTCCAAATCGCCGCGGCGAAGCGCCAGATTGCCTCTGGTGTAATTGCCTTGTGTCGGCACGGTCACAGGCTCCACCACCGGCGCCTCCCGAATGAGTGAGGTCTGCACACCGGTTGATGTGCAGCCCGCTGTGATAGCAACCGCCAAACACAATAAAATCAATTGACGCATTAAGATCTCCCTTCCAATCGCTGTAATACCCAAAGTTGCCCCTTCACCCGAAGCCATAACAGGTCGGTCTCTGGAAGCGCTTGAAATAAATGCTCCAGTAACAGGCGTCGTGCCACCGGATCCTCGGTCGCCTTGGCCTGTTGATATTGATCGAGCGCCCAAGCAGGTGCGGTGCCACCTGCTTCGGCACGGATCGCTTGATTCGGCTGACTGCCCCACACAGGGCTTGCCAGAGCCAGTCCCATACCGAGGCCAAAGCAAAGGCTTAATGCACGGTCTCGCATAACGCCTCCTCAATCCGATCCAGAGTCACTTCCAAAGCAGAGACCGCACCCTGTGGTCGTGTCGTGAACCCACCTGGGTGCAGCCACTCGGTTTTAACCACCTGATGGTCAGCATCGAGCCATACCACCCAAAGTGATTCACCAAGACCCAGACCATGCAGACCGCGCGTACCCGGAAATAACAGCGCACCCTTCGATGCGGGGTGTTTCACACCCAATAAGCGGCTGACAAACCCCGAACAGCGCTGCACCTGTAAATCACACAACACATCGGCTGGGTATCCCTCGCCAAATGTCAGTTGTGGCAGTGGTATTTGCCTTAAGTGCTCCATGGCAACCTCCCTAGGCTATGAAAAATCGTGAATGCCAAGACCAAGAAAAACATCGGAAAGAAACAGATCACCAACGGAATCAGAAGCTTCACCGACAACCCGTTAGCCGCCCGCTCAAGTCGGCGTTGGGTGCGCTCTCGAAGCGCACGGGCCTGCTCAATTAAGAGCGGTGACAAGTCAGAGCCTTGCCGCGCAGACTCCCGCATCGCTAAACCCAGATCCAAGGCCTCGCGAGACCCCATTTCACGTCCGACTGCGATGATCGCAGCCACCCGATCCTGACCCTCTTGGCGTCGGCCAAAGACCTGT
Organism: Litorivicinus sp.; assembly: GCA_018402605.1. GTDB lineage: Bacteria > Pseudomonadota > Gammaproteobacteria > Pseudomonadales > Litorivicinaceae > HIMB30. The sequence continues at coordinate 2,015 of JAGYIK010000019.1, forward strand.
TGGCCGAAGGTTTTCAATGGCGATTCTTTCAGTGCAGTAATGGCATGATCAAAAGCGACACCGTGTGCCGCACCGCCGGCAATGGCGATACGCATCAAATCCACGAGCCAAGGCCAATAGGCCCGAAAGCCCTTATCCCGCATGACCCGTTGCTGACGGAGTGCCAACAGACTGACCAACCAATCAAAGCCAACCACACTGACAACCACTGACCAGGCCTGAGGCCACAACACACAACCCGTGATCAGGACCCACAAACGCAGACGAACGCGAAGTGCCAAGGGTGCCGTCGAAAGGATCGCGGCCACCGCCACGGCGAGCAAAGCTTGACTAATCCACACGGCATAAACTCCGCACCCACAGGTGCCCTATCCCCATCAACAACCCACAGACCGCCAACAGCACATGACCCGCCGTACTGAACAGCACCGCTTGGGTTGCACCGGGTGAGAGAGCAATAGCACCTGCTGACAGCAGGGGGATCAGGACCGACAACATGGTGGCCTGCATGCGATGCGTGGCACTGGCTGCCTCAATCTTGAGCCTGAGGCTTCGCGTCTCTCGGAGACTTCGCGCCAACTCCTCAAGGGTCGCTGCCAATGGACCACCGAGCTTATCGCGCACCAAGAGCGTTGCGCCGGCGATCTTCAAGGGTTCCAAATCCAGCCGCTCACCGCGCTGCATCAAGACCTGCCCAAGTGAGAGTGTGACCTGACGTTCGGCTTTCCAGTGCGCGAGTTCAGACAACACAATGCCATCGTAACTGGCTTCTGCTTCGTTCAATGCGCGACCCAAATCATGCCCCGCACGCAGTTGCCGCGCTAAAATCGAGAGGATCGAATCCAGTTCGGCATCGAGTGCTTTTTTCAAGCGACGGATCCGCGTGGCGCGCTGATAGGTGGTCCGAATCTCAGGAATCCGCCAAATCAGCAGTAACAGCACAAAGACCGCGACACCTAGGCCCATGCCGCATCGACCTCGGAGGCATTCTGATTCCAGAGCGTCTCAAGGAGCACTTGATCCGCCTCTAAACCCACCACGCGCTCAATCGCCGTCAAACGCCGACCCCCGTCGTGAGCACGACCGACGTGGGCAATCACATCGATCGCACCACTGATCTGCTCCCGGATCGCGCGCACCGGTATATCCACCCCCGCCAAAAGCGTCAGGACCTCGAGCCGTCGGATCGCATCCCGGGCGGAATTGGAGTGCACGGTCGTCATACATCCGCGATGTCCGGTGTTCATCGCCTGCAACATATCGAGCGCTTCAGGCCCTCGACACTCCCCCACCACCAAACGATCGGGCCGCATCCGAAGGGCGTTGATCAACAAATCACGAAGCGTTACAGCCCCCTCACCTTCCATATTCGGTGGACGCGTCTCCAATCGGACGGTATGCGGCAAGCCCAAAGACAGCTCGGCTGCATCTTCCAGTGTAATCACCCGTTCTGTCGGATCGATCTCACGGGCCAAGGCATTTAACAGCGTGGTTTTACCGGCTCCAGTGCCGCCACAGACGAGGATATTCGCGCCTTCTTTGACAGCACGAACCAACAGCTTTTGTGCCGCATCCGGAAACATCCCAGTTGCCTGTAAAGCGGGGAGGGATTTAAGGCCGGCCTTAAACTTCCGGATCGTTAACATCGGGCCATCCGGTGAGATCGGCGGCAACACGGCATTGATGCGCGAGCCATCCATCAAACGCCCATCGGCGGTTGGTGACTGTTCATCGAGTCGGCGACCCAAGGGCTCAAGCATGCGCAAAATGGCACGCCGACAAAAATCATCGTTCACGAAATGCTGGTCATGACAGGTCAGGCGACCGTCCCGCTCAACAAAAATCTGTCGATGTCCAACTACCATAATCTCTGAGACCTCGGGATCGATGATCATGGATTCCAAGGGCCCAAAGCCCAGCAAATCATCTTTGATTTGCGCGCGCAGTCGCTCTCGGTTCGCAGGATCGAGATCTTCGCCAGCCAATGCATCCTGTAAAAACCGATCCACTAAACTGCCCTGATCCGGTCGCAAATCCGGGTCGCCTAAACGGGCTTCTTCGGATAAATAGGTATCGAGCTTTAACGCCAAGTCGTGTCGCAGTGTCTGGTTCATTCATACACTCCTAGGGCCCCACGGGAGCCCGCCATCGGCGTCACTTCGGTTCGTGTAGAGACTACAGAAGACTCCACGCGCGGCCGGATGAGCACCCAAAGCTCGCGCTCCTCCTCGCTTTGAGATGTTTGGGTCGGCACACCAGGGAGCCCTGAGTCGTTATTACCCCGTTCACCGCGCTCAATCCGCGCCAGCACAACTGCTTCACCCACCGCAAACTGTCGAGTCGTATTCAAATCGCGACTGGTTAAGCCGGGGACGCCGTCGATCGCCACACCATAGTCAAGTGCCGTCAAAGAGAGGTCGATGGCCAGTGAGACACTGTTGAGATCCACGGATTGCGCCTCGACGTTAAAGTCCAAGCCATAGGGCCGGAACTCTGTACTTTGCTCGCCACCTGGGATGGGGATTTCACCACCGGCCAAAAGGGAGCTCGTTTGTCCACTCTCCACTCGAAGCTCGCCGCGTGACCAGGTCTCAGCCTGACCTTGACGTTCGAGTAACGACAGCCGTGAAAACAAATCCAAGGCCAACAGTCCCTGTGCCGCATCTTCGGCCGGATTCAGGCCGGCTGAACGGCCCTGCCCGCTCAACGTGAGCGAACCATCGAGCGTGGTCTCGGCACCGAGACTTCGGCTCGCTGAGCGCGTGACCTCAGCCACCAAAAGATCCAACACATAGTGGTTCGGCTGGATGGGTGAGACCCCAGTCACCACAATGTCAAAGGCACGCTCTTTGCTGCCACTTAAACACCAGAGTTGTGTCGCGCCAGGCGCGATCGCCGACAACAGGAGCTTCCCTGGTAAGGTCTCTTGTACGGAGACCACCTGCGCGTTTCCTAATGCCACATGCTCGACCTTGGGACAGTCCACAAGCGTTGTGGTTCCGGGCGCAAGGCTGACCTGCGTGGGCTTGACCTTTGAAGCGAGGCTCGCATGGGCAAACACCAGTGCACAACCGAATACCGCGGCGCGTGTGAAGCCGAATCCACTCATGACAAGCCCACCGTCACGGACGCTCGGGTAGCCTCCTTTTTCTCGTCGGCAACGATGGCCTCGGGGATGCGTTTTAAGGTCACATCGGGGCAATGCACTTCGCGACAGAGCGCCAACTGAAGCCGTCCAAGGCGAAGTGCACGCTGCAGTGTGGCCAGTTGTCCGTCATCCAGCAGCAACCAGGTCACTTCATTGACCTCTCCCTGACCGGAACGGGTCACTGGGATCTTACTCAATACCACACCGGCTGCAGTGCCGACTTTGCTCTCATACACCAGTGAGGCGCGTGCTTTCGGTGGGAGCTCTCGAGGCAGCATCCGCGCAAGCTCCGCAGGGACCGGCATAAACAACTTGGCTGCGTCAAAGGCCTCACCAAAACCGGTCATGGGGTTGGGCATGAGCATATTCGCAGCCAAAGGCGTTCCTGCCGTCAGATCACGACTGGCCAAGGGCGCACCATCGAGACGGACATCCTGTGCAGTCAATGCATCCAAGGGCATCCACGCCAGTGGATATTGCGTTTCTGAGAGCTGATCTCGAGAAATCGCTTCGCCCGCTGCAATCTGACCACGCACGACGACGGCAGTGACGAGATCAGGTTTCGGTTCCGGCAAGATCTGCGGCAACGGTTCGGTTTGATGACTTAAACCCACTGCAACAGAGGCCACCACAGCCGCTGCCGGAATCTGCCAATAAGTTTTTAGTAGTTCACGAGGTGACATCACGGGTCTCCAATACATCCCATAAAACTTGACCAAGTTCAGACCCAATCAGCCACGCTTGATCAGAACCCTTTAATTCACTGACCTGCGCCAAACAAGCGCCACGCACCCAAAACGTATCCGGTTCGGGCGAATCCAGTACAACCTCTGTAAAGCCTTCCGTTTCAAGCCAGGCACGAATTTCAGCGGTCGACATCAGAGGAGACCAGGCCACTTCACCAAAGGCCTGGGTCTTTTCAACGGCAATCCCAGGGAACCCCTCAAAACAGCCCGCAACCGCATGGCTTGTGAACAATAAGCCGACAAGGGCTATCGATAATTTAGTCATGCACACGAATCCTCTGTGGTAATGGCATATCGCGGTGCCCAACGACACCGACTGAGGTAATGGCTGATGGACGCACTTCCCGAAACGGCACCGGTGAGCCAATACGCCGAATGAGCTCAACTGAGGCTTGGGTTAACTCAAGGCCAAGCCCACTCAAAATGACACGGTCCTCAGTGACCCGAGACTGAAAGGCCTCACCGGTATCGAGATAGCCATCATCGCGGAGTAATGTGCCCTCTCTGATGATGAGATCTGGCATCAATTCCACCGTGAGATCGGTCGGCTCAATGCGGGATTCGGTCAACCGTTCCACTCGAGCGTCAGAAAACCACAAAGACTCTTTGAGTCGATCTGTGGTCAGCCGGGTGGTATCAACCACCGTCGCCAACGCACCCAATGTCAGTGCAAAAAATGCCAATAAGGGCAATACAATGAGCATTTCAATCAACGCCTGGCCTCGCGCCATCACACACCTCCTGTTAATTCAGAACGCCATACCGGACGCCACATGTCAGCGTCACCAGCGCCCAAAAAACGTACACGGCTCTCTGCTTTTAGGGTTCCGCCCTCGGGGTGCTTGAGCGTGACCGACAGTGGTGCAAGCTCTGGACCCTGCCACTCGATCAGCCACGGAAGCCCGCGATAGACAAACCCGTCAGCGATCGTTGACGCTGAGCCACTGGCGATCGTTCGCCATCCCGATCCAAAGAAAAACAGTCTGACTCGCGCTTGCAATGCTTCACTTGCGACAAAACCGCGACCGGTTAAATCCGAGCGGGTACGCCCCATGCGACGCGCTTGCAAAATGCCCAGGACGTTTTGCTGCCAGTTACGTGACAGATGCCAATTGGCCTGGGGCAACCCCGACATCGCCTGCATCGTCAACCGACTGTAATTGGCGGGATTGGCTTCCATCACGGGATTGGCAGCGAGCATCAGCGCATCGAGTGCGGCTCGACCGCAGAGCGTGGCAATACAGACTGATTGCACCGACCAAGGTGGTGCCATGGACTCGGCCACTTGCATGGAACGCGTACCGGCTTTTAAGAGAATCTCCACCGTCAAAGGCCCACTGATGTTGACTGGCCAGCGCAAGGCCAACGCCGGTTTTCAGTTGAATTCAGCTGAGGCCACTCAACAAGGTGGTACCACCAGCCACATGCGATTGGCGTAGGGCACGATAGAGGAGACCCCATCAACGACTTGCTTCAAATAGCGGGTAAATGAGATAGGTGAGATGCCCAACCATTAAATGACTGGCGAGAATCTTGCGGTTCAAGACCGCGACTTCATTCAGCTCACTCTGTGTTGGGCGCCCACCGAATACGCCACGCGGTCGGCTTGATTTCAGACCTCGAATCGGTCAACTGGGTTCCTGACGCGAGCTACGCCGCCTGCGGCCAGCGCTGGCAAGAACACGAGGCGTCATGGTGAAGCGCCACACCGCGTTGCCGCATCCGATCAGTTCCCGTCCAAGGTCGCATTTCCTGACCGACGTAGCTGCCCAGATGCTTACTGGCGGCGGCCTGCGCCGATGCCTGTAGCGCATTGCCTTCGGCAAAGATCATCGCGATTGAACCGTCCTGACCTGCAATCTCATTGGCGACCGCGGCGACTTGTGAGCGCATGGTACCGCCCAAAGCCAACCGCTGCGATCGACGCCACGGCAATCAAACCAACAATTACCAGGTAATTGTGACAGTCCCTGACCCTTTTGCTTCATATGATATCGACGCATGCAACGTTCTCCTGTGCTGTACAGAGGAGAGCCTAGATCGTGAAACGCGCTTGTCTCAAAATTGGTACTTGGGCAGTCGAAGCCATCGACATTGTTTGTGAGATATACCCATGTGGGATGAGCGCTACGACACACCTGAGTATGTTTTGGCCAGCAAATCGTGCCAGTGGCTGGTCATGAATACACACACTGCATCCCAAACGCTGGACGCGCGCTCGCACTCGGTGATGTAGGGCCGAAATGGGGTCTATCTCGCAGGCCTGGTCTGGCGGTGACCTCTGCTGATCTCTCTGCGGTCGGTCTCGCCAAAGCACAACAGTTAGCTGCCGGGCGGCCTGTCTCTTGAAACCATCCAAGCGATCTTGCGGAGTATGTGCCCGTCCCAATGCCTTACGTTGGCCTGCCTGATCTACACGCATCTGCCTCTCACCTGTGCGAAACCATCCATCCGCGTGGAGGCCGCACTGCAACCCGGCGGTCTGTTCATCATGGAGGCCTTCCATCACATGCAACCTGCTAGAACGCATGCCTCCGGCACCCAAGACCATTGATCTGCTCTGGCGGACTCCAAGACCTCTTGTCGGATTCCACGAGATGCGTACTTTGGATGCATTCGAAGGACAAACCCTGTTAGATGAAGGCCCGCGACACCAGGGGCTTGACAGGTGGTTCGACTGGTGCTCGAGAAACAAGGGGATGAGGAATCAGAGCATGCGGATTGTTACTCATGATCGCCAGCGCTCGGCGCGAGCCAGGCTGTCGTCGCCACGACTACACTCCCGATGTCGACAACGGTGCCTTTCTGCATGCGGATCACTGCATCGACTGCCATCAGATCGGAGGATCATGAAGCGCTGTATACGCGCGAGAATCGGATCATCACCGAGCGCATTCGGCTGGAACGGTCAAGCCAGTGCCTGCGTCGAGGTACTCAATTTGGGTTGGTTCCCTGAGGAAGAAAAAGACACAGCCGAGTACCTGACCAGACCTATTACAAGTTCTAGGCCTTATGGGTTCTCAAGAGATCTTTTGAACGTGTTCCAACACACAGACACACATTCCTATTCCATCGGCTGCAATCCGTTTGCTCGTACCGCATGACAATAGCTGGCGACTTCCCATCCACCACGACGCATGATCTGTGGCAATGTCGCACCGGGATTTTAAGAGATCTTGCGCGGCACCGACCCGGGCAGAGTGGCTGCTCAGTCCTTGGACACCGCTGGGGGCAAGCCTGCTTTATGAGCTGCCGATAGATGTGTAAGAGACACCGAATTCGTTCAGGGTTTGGTTGAGACTCAACCAGGTGGGTTGGGACTGCGCGAAGGATCGGGCCCATCGGTAATCCCTGCCCGTTCAACCCAAATCTGACCGCCTGCAGGCATGGGGCCGACAAGGCAATCCACAGCCCGCGACCCTCTTGATCCGTTTTCGAGCGTTTGAGAAACAAGTGTGCTGTGCCATCCAACTTCACCTGCAGATTATCGAGGGTGAAGACCAACCAATTCAGAACCGCGACGCATCGACTCGTAGGCTAAACGCAACAAGGCGCGGTCACGATCCCCTCGAAGCGAATCTTGGTGACGGCCAGCATCCGGTCTCGAATCTCACGTGTGAGGCCCTGGCCTGTCGACTCTGCACCCCATGCTCACGTTTCATGCGGCGCATCAATAACTTCACTTCAGGGTCCCTGACCAGAGACGGGTGTCCAAGCATGCGATGAATTTTTTCAATGGCCGCCAAATGTCGTCAACGTCTGCGGCTTCCGTCGGCCCATTGAGGCCTCAATGAATGCCAAGAGTGTCTCAACCGATGCAGCTTTAACTTCAGACTGACAAAAGCGTTCAAACACGCGAAAGTCACAGCGATAGCCCCTGAGCGTATTGGGGGAATACGCACCTTTGAGTTTTTGAAATACGCCTTCAATCGATGAATCCATGATGACCTTCGAATTCGAGAGCATAGCCAAAGATTCACAACGTGCTGGAGAGGTGGCGATACAACCCGTGACTCGCCGGGTTCGGCGGGATGTCAGCGTTTAAGATCCCGGATAAAAATTTCTCGTGCACTGAGAGCTTCCAAATAGACTCATGAATCTCATCATTGACTGAATATCCAAGGAGATACAGTTGGTTTTGGCTCCAAAATTTGTAATACACACATAAATCCGCCAAATCACCCTTCTCTTCGCCTTTCACCAACAGCGGGATCTTGAGCGACTGTGTCAACCGCTTGGTCGACATCGATCGCGATATTCTGGTGAAGCTTTTATACACTTACAAACCGGACGCGTTTGCATGACAATGATACATCACTCTTTGCGGGATCTCGGCACGAACGCGTCGCAGCGTCTTTAGCTCAGCCATCGAAGCAATCGCCTCTGCAATAAAGCCTACCGGAAGGTCTGGATTATCCGCTGCCCGACCGATTTTTGCCCAGTACTCGACTTGACCCGCAATGCCCGATGCTCCATCGAGGCCTCTTCACGCGCCTGATTGTAAAGCGCGTGTCCAATTCGAACTGAGGTGGATGTGGTCATGTGTTCGCTACTTCATGTCAATTTACCACAATTGTAGCAAGCCCGTGCACGATTGCAAATCATGATCCAATTGAGTGTTTGAAATACGCCTTCAATCGCCGAATCCATGATACTCCCTGATCTCGGAGAGCATAGCCAAAGATTCACAACGTGCTGGAGGTGGTGATACAACCCGTGACTCGCCGGGTTCGGCGGGGATGCCAGCGTTTCACATCGCGATAAAAGTGGTACACTATAACGTACATTCATAGGAGCAAGAACCATGGTGACTCTGACAGCCACTGAGGCACGAAAAACGTTTTTTGATCTGATTGCTGCACCAACCAAAACGCACGATGTCGTTCGCACAACATAAGGCCGGTGATGCAATCATCATGTCGTCCGATGATTATGAGAGTCTTCAAGAAACGCTGTTTTTACTTTCTCAACCTGGCTTCAAGGAGTCGTTGAGCCAGTCTGAAACCGAAATCAATGATGGTGAATTGTTGAGCTTTGAGGATGTGTTCAAGGAACCTCAATGACCCCAAAACCTACACCATCAAACTCACGAAGCAAGCAACCAAAGACATTCAAAAGCTCACCCTAAACTGGAAGCCGTTTAAAGATATTCTTCGCAATGTGATCGCAGTGGCACCTGAAACGTTTCCTCACCGGGCAGTTGTCAGGCTATTACCTGTACGACTGACTATTCGCGACCGGATTGTCTATCGGATCGAGAACATGGAGAGTGCTGTGACTATCGTTCGTGCAAAAACACACTATGGTGATTAGAACGCAAATCGTATTTGCGATTGCTGAGCTGAACACAAACGTGAGCTTGAACACAAACGCTAAAGAACCAGAACCGGGCCAAGCTAAACCGACGGAGCTTTTTTCCGATCAATGCCTCGCTGAGATCTCAGACACCGAAGCAGAATCGTCACTAATCCTATGTACAATCCTAATGAGTTTGTACGCGATCCACACAGAAGTGAAAGAGTGACGAGACGATGACCACACTTGTGCCTGTGCTCCTTGCTGGCGGTTCCGGAACACGCCTTACCACCCTCCCGGAAAAAGCTACCCAAAGCAGTTTGTGGATCTGACAGACACCGGGGATTCGTTTTTACAATCGACCCTCAAACGCCACAGTGATGGCAAACGCCAGTCCGTGGATCATTGTCACCGGAGAGGAGTATCGATTTTTGGTCGCCCAACAATATGACCGCCGGCGCTGCCATCTATCTGATTCTGTTGGAGCCAGTGGCACGGGAACACAGCTCCCGCCATCGCCATCGCTGCTTTTGAAGCCTTAGCACTGCATACATCGCCAAAACTCCTGGTGCAAACCGCCGATCACTTCATGAAGGATCTGGATGCATTCGGGCGGGTGATCAACAAAGCCTTTGCATCTGAAGCGCCCTTTGTCTTGTTTGGCGTGAAACCCACCCGCCCAGAAACGGGCTATGGATACATTGAATGTGGCGATGCCAAAGGCCACGCGTTCCACGTCGCGTCCTTTCGAGAGAAGCCTGATCTGGATACAGCGGAACGTTATCTCGAGGCTGGAAATTACCTGTGGAACAGCGGCATGTTTATGCTCGATGCCAAGGCCTATCTGGAGGCGCTTCAGACCTTTGAGCCCGCAATCTATGCCGCCTGCGCTAAAGCCTTTGAGCACGCTAGCAGTGATTTAGATTTCAAACGCGTCGATGAAACCGCGTTTGCCGAGTCTCCTTCGATTTCCATCGACTATGCCGTGATGGAACGGGTGCAAGATCTGCAGGTCATTCCCTACGACGGCGACTGGTCTGATGTCGGTGCATGGGATTCGGTGGCTGAACTTGCGAGTAAAGACAGCCTTGGCAACGCCATTCAGGGCGATGGCGTGTTGATTGATAGCGAACAGACCTTCATCCGATCTGAATCACGGTTGGTCACCGGCATTGGTCTGAAGAATATGGTCGTGGTTGAAACACGTGATGCGGTCTTGGTGGCGGATGCATCCAAAACTCAAGATGTCAAAACGCTGGTGGATACGCTCAAATCAAGCGGTCGGAAAGAAGCGACCGAACACCAAAAGATGTATCGGCCATGGGGTTCATACGAAACCCTTGTACTGGGAGATCGCTTCCAAGTGAAGCAAATCGTGGTGAAACCAGGAGCCAGTCTCTCATTACAGATGCATCACCATCGCGCTGAGCATTGGGTGGTTGTGTCGGGGACTGCAGAGGTGGAAGTCGGTGAGACGACCCAGATGTTGACCGAAGATCAATCGGTGTACATCCCGATTGGTGCGAAGCACCGGTTGACCAACCCCGGAAAGCTCCCCCTCACACTGATTGAGGTGCAGTCCGGCGGGTACTTGGGTGAAGACGACATTGTGCGGTTTGATGACGTCTATGGTCGGAGATAATCGACACACTGAAGACTCAACGTCCGTCATTTTCGATGGACTACGGACTCACTCACTCGTTTCAGACGTGCAGAGTTTTTGAGCCTAAATTCGCGTGGATCGTGCCGAATATCTCAGCCATTCTTTGCGTGCCAATTGCCAGATCTGATCGAGTGAAGCCCTCTCCATTGACTTTGAAACGCTGCTGGAGCGCGGGGCGAGTGGTCGCGCATCGTCGATGTCGTTGAGGCGTGCGGGATTAAAAGAGACCAAAAACACGAAAGCGATCTAACAAATCTGCGACGACCTCCATAAAGATTCACCAACTTCTAATCAAGATGACCTCACGACATCAAAAGATCCCTGTCGGTTTTGGCGGTCATATCAAACAAAACCCGCAACGCTAATTTATCAGCATCCGCTCGATGAGTTGTTGAAAATACGGGCGTGACCAAATATCCAACGCACTTGGGTCACGCAGAAAGCGCGCAACATCTTGTTTAGCCTGTTCAAAGTCAGTGGCCTCAATGCGGGCGCCGAGGCTATCTGACAAACCCTGGGCATCCACTGGGATGCTCAAATGCGCGCTCTGAATAGCACGCGTGTTGAAATGCGCAAGATTTAGTGCAACTCGGTTTCGGATATACCACTCCAAGTCATACCAATCCCGACCCTTCACCCGATGTGTCCACTGTCGATACAAAACTGCATGCAGCTTCCCTGCATATAGGTCCGGTAGACTGAAACATTTGACATAAAACGAAAACGGCTCGATCAGAAGTGATTCGTCGGTTGTAAAGCCGAGTGGTGGCTGCGTATCGACTTCGAGCTTGATCTTGACCCGAACCCCCGAAAACTCGAGGACCGTGACACTGGTCTCATTTTTTAAGAATGCGGATTCAATCGTCGTCATGCTCGATTTGATTTTCTCTCGAATCGAGACCTCCACTCCCTGCGCCTTAAACTCAGTTTGAATAGCCTCAAGATAGGGTTGCCAACGAAAGTCAGGGGTCGAATTGAGTAGTGAAAAATCCAAATCTTCCGAGTACCGCGGAAGACCGTGAAAAATTCGCAAACAGGTGCCACCATACAATGCGGCCTTTTCAAAGAATCCAGCCCGATACAACCCTGCAAGTGCGATTTCTTGCATCACCTCTCTGAGCGCTTGCTGCCGATCAGCATCCGTCAATATATGGAAGCGCTTCAACATACTCTCGATCATTAAAAACCCTCCCGAATCAGCAATTCCAGATATTTCAGGCGATCTGAGCGAAACCCAACGGCTTTGATCTCACCCAACAGATCCACGTCAAAAGTCGCTAATATCTCTTCGTCCATCCGCATATCATCAATCAGTAGCTGACGAAGTCCTTTTGTTGAATACGTGCGAATATTCGGGGTCAGAGCGAGCCAATCGCATAATGCTTTTTCTTTTGACGCGACCATGTAGGCGCAACGACCCTCCGCATGGGCCACGTCAACCCCGATCGGATAATAGCGCTCTGGGACGTATGCATAGATAAATCGTCCCAGTCCGTTAAGGTATTGATTGCACTTCCGAATACTGACGCTGGTCACGGCTAATGCACGCTCCGGAATAATGCCAAACCCGGACAAGGCATACTCCATAGAGACATAGGATGGACCGCACAGATGATTCGCAACTAAAGACAACGATAATGACTGTGTGTGCTTCGACCCTGGGACTGCGTAGAGCCCTTTTTTAAGAGGAATCAAGACACCTTCCTGCACCATCCGATGGATCTTGGCATTAGGTGCCCGGTAATGACCGAGAATCGACGTCACAGTCGCGTGATTAACCACGCTATTTTCAAAGCGCTCCAGTAGTTCAGCCGGCATTAATTCCCCGCTTTTTAATGAGATAGTTACATTATATATAATTATCTATTCTTTTTCTACGGAAAATCAGTTGCTAACCTCACAAAAAATTGCCCTCACGTCTGGGACAGCTGTCGAACTCTCGGACGTGCTCAGAACATACATCATTGCAAGGCCGACATCGCGCGGTCATCAAAGCTCAGGCACAGAGGATTGGGCCTGCGCAAGTCGCTCACTGCCTTGAAGATGTATGCAGGCGGCGCAACCATTCAGCGAAAAGCCCCTCATCATGATGCGACTGCGCCAGTGCGATTATTTGATTTCCAACGTCCTCAGTATTCCAAAGAATCTCGACGCCATTGATGTGCAATACGGTGTCCATCGCAACAAACGCCGTTCGTTTGCTTGCATCATTAAAACAACGTCCTTGACTGATGACCGCTGCATAACACGCAGCCAGAGCATAGACGTCATCAATGAATCCATAGGCAAGACGCGTCTCGACTCTAGCAAGCGCCCCTTCAAGTGACTTATCGATCGCACGACCAGGCATCTCGCTATCATAGAGCACCTCACTGTGAATCAACTCGACAAGTTCAACGTTGAGCCGCTTCACCCTTATTTGTCTCTCAGATACTCGCGAACCGGCTCAGTCACTTGTTTGCGAGCGACCAGACTCTGACGCACTTCGTCCAACGAGGCGACTTCGATCTCCTCCTGCCCTGTGACTGCTGAAGCAGGCACGAAATACCCAACAAGTGCTGAATTCTTGAGGATCGCGACGGGCTGTCCGCCTGAACGCTCAAGGACCTTGTGCGGCTCACGCATCTCAGTCATCGACGCAATCTTATTCGTCAGGAGTGTTGCCATTTGAGAGCACCTCAACCAAATTGTGTATTTGAATATATAGTATAGTGTATACCTCTAGCATGCGATACACCTGTGATTTCAGAAAGTCACGGCAATGAACCGCACCGGGTTTTTCGCAGACTTGTCAGCGCAAGTCAGGCCGGATTGTGACTGCCAACAGAATACTGCTCCGCTCGCGCCGACCGAAAATTGACCCACCCGATGGCAAAGTAGCCATTGTGAATTTTCAGTGCGGGCTTTATAGCGTCAACTACTTTGTCCGGTCAGCGACAATTATCTTGTCCGGTCTTTATTGACCACTAC
>JAGYIK010000190.1 GCA_018402605.1 Litorivicinus sp.
TTGTGGAACCCGTAGTTGAATTGCTCTGACTCAGATTGCCCAGTCACCCCCGTCGCATTCGCTGCACCTATGCGCGTTCTCATAATTTCCGGCGAAGATCTGGCCGGAGGCGGGCACCGGGCTGCCTTCCGCCTTCATCAAGCACTCCGCGGCATCGGCGTGGAATCTTTTATGGCCGTCCGAAGAAAGCACTCCTCCGATCCGCATGTGCACAAAATGACTGGTGCTGAACTGGGCTGGCCTCCTATCGGAAGAGGCTATCTCGATTTACTTCCCCCCGTTTTGTGGCGTCGCCAGGACGAACCAATTTCACTGGGATTACAGAGCGCCAATCTTGGTAAACTAGTTCAGCGGTTCAAACCTGACGTCATCAACCTCCACTGGATCAACGGTGGGATTGCAAGCATCTCTGCGGTTGGCGCATTGCCACTTCCAATTGTCTGGACTCTCCACGACATGTGGCCGTTCACTGGCGGGTGCCATTACTCCGGCGATTGCCTGCAATATCGCAAGACATGCTCACGGTGCCCGAAGATCAAACCAATCCTGGGTGCCGACGCTCTCAGCCAATGGGTTCACAACCGCAAAACCAAGCATTGGCGCAGCAAGCCACTTTCGGCCATCACACCAAGCGCATGGATGAAAGATTTGGCGCTATCATCGAGTTTGTTCGGTAAGGCCGGTATCACTCACATCCCGAACTGCATAGACCCAAGAATCTTCAATGGAGACGCCCGTGAGCGGACGCGAACTGAGTTAGGACTAGAGCCTCACACACAGGCGATTCTTTTCGCAGGCGCGAACCAAGCCCGTAAAGGTGCGGACATTATTCCCATCGTCATCGAACGTCTCATCAACTCAGCTGAATCGGAGAGATACCGCTTTTTATTCCTGGGTGGGCTGCCACCCGACCTTGCACCTAGCAAACACGTTGTTGAACTTGCCAGATCCACGGATGAAGAACGCGTTGCCAGCTATTATGCGGCATCTGATCTCTATGCCTTACCCTCCCTCGAAGACAACCTGCCAAACACAATCAGCGAGTCACTCAACTGCGGCACCCCAGTGGCTGCCTTTCCGACTGGAGGCATTGTCGAAATGATTAAGAACGGTCTCAATGGCACACTATCATCGGATCACACAGCGACGTCTTTTGTAGACGCCATCCAAGGTGCTCTTGCAACGTTAGCTTGGTCGCGCTTAGATATTGCTCAAGATGCCAGACAAACATACGGTCCGCCGTCTGTTGCAACTGCTTATCGAGCAACTTTCGAAGAGTGCTTAGCATTGTCCTAAAATAATAACTGCTGTATCAAGTAAATCATTATCATGACAACACGCAAACTGAATTTCGGTTGTGGAACACGCTTTTCCGATTCGTGGGTAAATATTGATTTTGATAGCTACGATAGTCGCGTACAACGAGTCAATTTATTATCAGGCTTTCCGTTTGCTGATTCCAGTTTTGATGCCGTCTACAGCAGTCACGTCCTTGAACATTTTGACCGAGACCAAGGACATTTTCTTTTGGCCGAATCGTTTCGTGTTTTAACAAAAGGAGGCATTCTAAGAATTGTAGTGCCTGATCTAGAGGGCAGTTGCCGAGAGTATCTGCGAATACTTTCAATGGACCCGAGTGACGAAAAGCATCAATTGTATTCGTGGATAATAATCGAAATGTTAGACCAACTTGTCCGCAATAAACCATCTGGGCAAATGGGCCCTTTTTGGGATACCCTTTCCAATGACCATTGTTTAGGGATGAAAGCTTATGTCATGGCGCGTACTCAAAATAATGTTTTTGACAGTCCACCAAAGTTAAGTTTTCTTGAAAAACTCAAACGAGTAACGCCAAACAAGTTGTGCATCAAGCTTACATACACGTATCTGCACTTTATTAGTTTACTGTTGCCTAAATCGCTTAGAGACTTAGTCTTTGTTCAAACAAATATTGGCGAACGTCATCGGTGGATGTACGACCGTTATTCTCTGACAAAGCTTTTTCAGGATGCTGGCTTTACTCACGTACGA
>JAGYIK010000191.1 GCA_018402605.1 Litorivicinus sp.
CGATAGCGGGCGCGAGGACAGCCCAGAATTCATCAAGGTGAAAGCCGAGCTTACCAACCGAAAAGGTGCCTTAGATCAGGTGGGCCAAGCGCGGAAATTGGGTGGTGAAGGCCAATTCCAACAGGCACTCGATACACTGGCTAAAGCCCTTGAAACACTGCCTAATGAACACAGTCTGTGGCGTTTACGGGCTGAATTGTTGGTTGCAGCGAAAAAGCCAACGGAGGCAGTCACTGCGGCATTAAAAGTCCGCGAGCTCAACCCGTCGGATCCAATCAGTGAGCTGTTGTTAGGCTATTGCTATGAGGCCAGTGGTGATGCTGCCAATGCCGCAGCAGCGAGGGATCGCGCGCGACGACTGGCGCGCTAATCGTGCGACTGACCGCGGATTTCAGCGGTCGCATCGAGACCGCAACACCCCCTTTTTGGCGTGTCACCGAGACAGCGACCACATTCCTCACTACAACCTGACCTCGAATGGATGCTCGCCTTCGAGGGTGAAATGCGTGACGAAACGTGAACCCGACCTGCGGAAGGTGATACATTGCCCGCCGGACTCATTGACGATGCGACGGCCGAACGACAGCATGCGTGCTGAGCCATGGCTGAGCGGACCACGGTACAACCTGACCCCTTTTTGACACGCCAGATGACATCGACCTCGCCGCCCATGCATGACCTAGAACAACCGCTCGAGCGAAACCGTGTGGCCAACGGGCCGCACACGGGGCATCGCATCGACCTTGTTTTAGGAACCGCCGAGGCGTTGACCGCCATTTTGCTCGCCGCAGTGATTGCATGGATATTCGCACCACCAATTGAAGCGCCCTCAGTTGGCGCCGTGTTGCTTCTGACCAGCTTGGTCCTGATGCGCCGAATCCTCGCAGATGTCTGGTTTAACCGATCGGAGATCGCAGGTCAGGCGGGGTTAGCACGGTATCGTGCGCTCGTGTCGCGTACCGTAATTAACCGCCTCCCCAACGCGGCCTCAGGCGCCATCGGGACATTGACCATTGAAGGCGCCGAGCCGATCGCGGCGCGACTCGGGCGCTATCCCACACTGCTTGCGCTCGCGGTCATTCAACCGATCCTCGTACTCGCCACCATGGCTTCAATTCACTGGCCGATCGCGGTGGGCATCCTCATCACAACGCCGCTGATTCCGCTGTTGATAATGGTGATCGGGCTGGGTGCGAGGTCAGCCAGCCAAAAACAAATGGAAGCCTTAACTCGCCTCGGCGCCCACTATCTGGATCGGATTCGCGGCATGGAAACACTCTGGTTATTAGGCGGTGGCCGCCAAGTGAGCCAAGAGATCGAGAGCAAAGCAAACCAGCTTCGAAAGTCCACAATGGGCGTCTTAAAGTTGGCATTTCTGACCTCCGCGGTACTGGAATTTTTCACTGCGCTGGCCATCGCATCAATGGCGATCTATATCGGCATGATCCTGTTGAATCTGATCGACCCGCTGTTTGGCCTGATGCTCACACCGATGGGCGGATTGTGCTTACTGATTCTCGCCCCTGAATTTTATAACCCAATTCGACGACTGATGGCGGCCTGGCATGATGCCTCCGAAGCGAAGAGCGCGGACGACAAGGTCAAATCCATGCTCCGTCCGATCATGCGAGCACAGACGGAGATCGTCGGAGCTGATCACGCCGAGCCATCATCGGTTGACCACGACGCCACACTCGCCCTGAGTCACTATTGTGTCGGATTCAATACCGATCACCCATTACTTCAGCCCTTTGATTTAGACATCCATCCCGGCCAGCTGCAGGTCATTTTCGGCCCGTCTGGGTCAGGGAAAAGTCAGCTGTTAAACAGCCTGCTCAATGGCCAAACACGCTTATCTGGGCAGCTGTATTTCAACGGTGCGCGTATTGAAACACTGGCCGATGTGCGGCAGTCCGTCAGTTGGATGGGTCAATCACAGTGGTTCGACGAGGGCAGTCTCTGGGATGCGTTAACATTCGGTCGTCGCGATATCGCGCCAGCCCAG
>JAGYIK010000192.1 GCA_018402605.1 Litorivicinus sp.
GAAGCCGATGTGGCACAAATTGAAGCCGAGCTCCTCGGTTTGGTGGCGGATTCTCCAAGTGCGCGACGGACTGCTTCAATGCGCCAAGCACCCAAGATGGAGTCTGAGGTGGGGCAGGTGACTACTGCTCACCAACACACAGGCCCACATTTTGAATTGGAACAGTTGGATAGCATTCAATCCGGTCGCACCGAGCCGCGATTCGACGAGGACCGTGTCGCTGATGTGCAGTCCCCGCCAGAGCGCTCTGTGCTGATTGAGCCCCTTAATGAGGCGCAGAGTCTGCTCTCAGATCCAGCAGACGATCCACCAAAGAAACAGCCGGTCAGGCCACGTCAAGCGACACTGCAAAGTGGCATGGCATTGCCAGATTTGTCGCTTTTAGATCCTGCACAGCCACCATCTGGGAAAGGGTTTTCACAGGATGAACTGACCGCGATGGGGGATTTGCTCGAGCGGAGGCTGGCGGAATTTGGCGTTGAGGCTGAGGTCGTGGCGATTAACCCAGGTCCTGTGGTGACACGCTTTGAGATTGATCCGGCGCCAGGGGTGAAGGTATCACGCATCACCAACCTGGCCAAAGATGTCGCACGCAGTCTCGCTGTGATCAGCGTCCGGGTGGTTGAGGTGATTCCGGGCAAAAGTACGGTCGGTATTGAGATTCCAAATCAGCACCGCGAGATGGTCCGGCTGACCCAAATTTTGGATAGCGATGCATACCGTAAAGATGACTCTGTTTTAACGCTAGCCTTGGGCCATGATATTTCAGGGCAATCGGTGTGTGCCAATCTCGCCAAGATGCCACATTTGCTGGTGGCGGGAACGACGGGCTCAGGGAAGTCAGTGGGTGTCAATGCCATGCTGTTGTCGATGCTCTACAAAGCACGACCCGAAGATCTCAGGTTGATCCTCGTCGATCCCAAGATGCTGGAGTTGGCAATTTATGAGGGCATCCCGCATCTGTTGGCGCCTGTGGTGACCGATATGAAGGATGCAGCCAATGCGTTGCGTTGGTGTGTTGCAGAGATGGAGCGTCGGTACAAATTAATGGCCGAACTGGGTGTGCGTAACTTGGAAGGTTTTAATACCAAGATCCGTGAACACATCGAGGCGGGTACGCCACTGACAGACCCAACCTTTGTGCCGCAGGGCTTCGATCCGAATGAACAGGCGCCAGAGCTTGGCACCTTGCCGTTTATTGTAGTGGTCATCGATGAGTTTGCCGACATGATGATGATCGTTGGCAAAAAAGTGGATCAGTTAATTGCGCGTCTGGCACAAAAAGCCCGAGCCGCAGGGATCCATCTGATTCTGGCTACGCAGCGCCCCTCTGTTGATGTCATTACCGGGTTGATTAAGGCCAACATCCCAAGCCGTATCAGCTTTCAGGTGAGTTCGAAGATCGATTCGCGGACAGTCCTGGACCAAGGTGGAGCAGAGCAGCTGCTTGGCAATGGCGATATGTTGTACTTGCCCTCTGGGAAGCCCATTCCAGTGCGTGTGCATGGTGCCTTTGTCGATGATCATGAAGTGCATAATGTGGTGAACTTCTGGAAGCTGCAGGGGCAGCCTGCCTATGAGGAAGCCATCCTGCAGGGTCAAGGGTCTGGCGACGGTGGCGATGGTCAGGGCAGTTTGTTGGACGGGGATGATGAGGCGGATGCGCTCTATGATGAAGCAGTGGCCTTTGTGACTGAAACTCGGCGCGCATCAATTTCAGCGGTCCAACGCAAGCTCAAGATTGGCTACAACCGAGCGGCACGGATGATCGAGGCGATGGAGGCTGCAGGTGTCGTGAGTGAAATGGGATCCAACGGCGCGCGCGAAGTGTTGGCGCCACCACCGAGGTGATGATGCGTTATTGCGTTGCGTTTATTCTCATGTTCATGTCTGCGCTGGCGCAGGCCGACGTCGCAGAGCGGCTCGCTGAGCATTTACGGCCATATCAACAATTCTCAGCTGCATTCAGTCAGCGTGTGGTCGATGGGTAT
>JAGYIK010000193.1 GCA_018402605.1 Litorivicinus sp.
ACAACAGAGCAGCCAAAATAAAAACACCCCAAATCAATGCTTTCATGGATGAACTCTTTGCAATGTTGTGATGATCCGGGCATATTGGGTACCCGTGCCCAGACATAGGTCCATTTTTCACCTATCTATCTTTTAAATCAGGCTTTATCAATATTGCGCATGAAATAACAGACATTACCATTGGTTTTGTCTCACTTGTCGGTTATTATTGTCACAATTAACTTAGCGTCAGATTAAATTGACAATATGAAGGTCGACCAAAATTCAGCAATGCCACCCGCACTCAAGGAACAACTGGTGGGGCTTGGCTCGCGGTTAAGCAAGGCACGCCTGGCTCGTCGCATGCGGCAATCCGAGGCGGCGAGTCGGGCTGGTATTTCACGAGCAACGGCATCCTTGATTGAAAATGGCTCGGCGTCTGTGGCCATTGGTCAGGTGGTGAGATATCTGAATGCGATTGCGCCCGGAAAAACATTAGCTTCGCTACTCACAGTTGATGATCCCGTCGTACTGGCGATGGAGCGTGAAAGCCTGCCCAAACGCGCTCGCACGCTCTCCGAGGCAGAACTGAGGGAATTGGATTTCTGATGGCCACCACGCTTGCTGTATTTGCCCATCTGGATGATCGCTTTGTCCCTGCGGGGCTGCTATCAATAACCGAAACGGGCACCGAGGTGCTGACCTCGAGTTTTCGTTATGGAACGATCTATCTTGATCGCCCGCAGGCAGTTGAAATTGATCCGGTTAGTTTGCCTATCGCCGATCGTGCCGCTGTTCGTGGCAGGGAGCTGCGCCCCGTTGAGGGGTTGGCGCTGTTCGGGGGAATTCGTGATGCTGCCCCGGATGCCTGGGGGCGGCGTGTGATCGAATCCCGCCTGAAGGCACCACCGAATAGCCTGCCGGAATCGACGTATCTGCTGGAAGCGGGGAGCCAACGTGTGGGTGCCCTGGATGTCCGGCGCTCGCTTGATGCTTCTGCCGTGTTGGTACGCAACAGCATTCATCGACTCGAATATCTGATGGAAGCAGCAGATCGAATTGAGCAAGGGTTGCCCATCCCGGCGCAGTTGGAAGATATCTTTCTCGCGGGTAGCCAATTGGGCGGCATGCGCCCCAAAGCGGGCGTCGAGGATGATGCCGGCGTGCTCTGGTTGGCAAAGTTCCGTTCTCATGGCGAGCGCATCGACGTACCCGCCATTGAGTCTGCCACCTTGCAGTTGGCCCATGCGGCAGGTCTGGATGTCCCCGCTGTTAAGACAGAGGCGATCGGTGGCAAAACAGTCATGTTGATTCAGCGCTTTGATCGTAGCTTGGCTGATGGTGTGCAGCACCGTCACCATATGGTCAGTGCTCTGACAATGCTGGGCTGCCACGAATCGGAGTCGCGCAACAAAAGCTATGCCGACATTGCCGAGGTAATCCGTGCCCGAACGGATGAGCAATTCATCAAGTCCGGGTGTCGTGAGCTTTTTGGCAGGATGGTGTTCAACATCTTTGTTACCAATGATGACGATCATTTGCGCAACCACGCATTTCTCTGGGAGTCGGCGACACGTTCATGGCGGCTATCTCCCTTATACGATGTGATGCCGCGCCCGATGCTGGCAACCGAGCGCAATTTGCACCTTAGTGTTGGTCATCAGGGACGATTGGCAACGCTAGATAACGCGCTTTCAGGTTATGCCCGGTTTGGCATCACGCGTCAGGATGCACTGGAAATCATCGATCGAATCTGGCGTGTCGTACGAGAGTGGAAAGTTCGCTTCAAAAGCTATGGCGTCGCGGGACGGGAAGTCGAGGCGATCGCATCGGCTTTTCGTCATCTCGACGAGGTAGCGACCCCGGATCTGAAAAAAATGTTGTGAGAACTGAGTAATTGGCGGAGAGGGTGGGATTCGAACCCACGGTACGGGAAAACCGTACGCCTGATTTCGAGTCAGGTACATTCGACCACTCTGCCACCTCTCCGCCGCGTCGAGATTATAACGT
>JAGYIK010000194.1 GCA_018402605.1 Litorivicinus sp.
AGGTACCGGAAACCAGCGTTTTGCGCCGCTGAATTCTTGGCCGGACAATGCCAACCTCGATAAAGCGCGCCGGTTACTTTGGCCAGTGAAAAAGAAATACGGGAATCAACTGAGCTGGGCCGATTTGTTTATCCTTGCCGGCAACGTCGCTTACGAGTCGATGGGTCTGAAGACTTTTGGTTTTTCATTTGGCCGCGAGGATATTTGGCATCCAGAACAAGATATTTACTGGGGTGCAGAAAAGGACTGGTTAGGTTCCGACCGCTACGACGGTGAGGACCGAGCTTCTTTAGAGAATCCACTCGCCGCTGTGCAGATGGGATTGATCTATGTGAACCCAGAGGGTGTCAATGGTCAGCCCGATCCGATAAAAACTGCGCATGATGTCCGCGTGACCTTTGCCCGGATGGCGATGAACGACGAAGAAACCGTTGCCTTAACTGCTGGCGGTCATACCGTCGGAAAGTGCCACGGTAACGGCCGTGCCGAGAATTTAGGTCCTGCTCCTGAGGGTGCAGATGTCTTTGAGCAAGGACTCGGTTGGAATAATCACACGGGTCGTGGCGTTGGTCGCGATACCGTCACTAGTGGTATTGAGGGTGCATGGACGACCAATCCGACACAGTGGGATAACGGCTACTTTGACCTCCTGTTGAACTACGACTGGGAGTTGAAGAAGAGTCCTGCCGGTGCGTGGCAGTGGGAACCGGTCAACATCAAGGACGAAGACAAGCCTGTTGATGTGGAAGATCCCTCAATTCGACTCAATCCGATCATGACAGATGCCGATATGGCGATGAAGATGGATCCTGAGTATCGGAAAATCTCAGAGCGTTTCTATGCGGATCCCGCGTACTTTACCGACGTGTTTGCTCGTGCTTGGTTCAAGCTCACGCATCGCGACATGGGTCCAAAGGCACGTTATATCGGACCTGAAGTTCCTGAAGAAGACCTGATTTGGCAAGACCCAGTCCCTGCAGGCGTCTCAAACTATGATGAGGCTGCTGTGAAGGCGAAAATCGCAGCATCTGGATTGTCTATTGCAGAGCTGGTTGCAACTGCCTGGGATAGTGCGCGGACCTACCGAGGATCCGATATGCGAGGCGGCGCAAATGGCGCGCGGATTCGTCTTGCGCCACAAAAAGACTGGGAAGGGAATGAACCTGCTCGACTTGCCAAAGTGCTGGCAGTACTTGAGCCGATTGCTGCTGAATTCGGTATCAGTGTGGCGGATACCATCGTCTTGGGTGGCAGTGTGGCAATCGAGAAAGCAGCCAAGGCAGCAGGCTTTGCTGTGACGGTGCCCTTCCTTCCAGGCCGAGGCGATGCGACTCAAGAGCAGACGGATGTTGAATCATTCGAGGTACTTGAACCCATCCATGATGGGTTTAGAAACTACGTGCAGAAAGACTACGTGGTGAGCCCTGAGGAATTGCTGCTCGATCGCGCTCAGTTGATGGGTCTAACAGCGAGAGAAATGACGATTCTGATCGGTGGGATGCGGACCTTGGGTACGAACTTTGCCAATTTGAAAGATGGTGTCTTTACGGATCGCGAAGGCGTATTGAGTACCGATTTCTTCGTCAATTTGACGGATATGCGTTATCGATGGGAGCCGAAGGGCGCAAATCACTACGCACTAGTCGATCGAAAATCGGGTCAAGCGAAATGGACAGCAACGCGTGTGGATCTTGTCTTTGGATCCAACTCGATTCTTCGGTCCTATGTTGAGGTCTATGCGCAAGACGATAACCAAGACAAGTTTGTTCGGGATTTTGTTGCAGCCTGGACTAAAGTGATGAATGCGGATCGTTTCGACGTCAGCAGCACTTAATCGCGCAACTTAAACAACAACCTCTTTGCCTGCGGCCTTGGCCGCGGGCATTTTTTTGCAAGTTCGGATATGACTCACGGTTTCACTGAAATTGGTGAAGTGCCTCATGCGTATTGCGAGACGGATGGGACTCGGTGGAAATCAATA
>JAGYIK010000195.1 GCA_018402605.1 Litorivicinus sp.
GCCGCCGCAGGTGTAATGCGCGGCAGGAACGATCGGGATCCACTCGCGCGTCATATCGATGCCCAGTTCGCGTAAGCGTTGATCAATGGTGGGAAAATGCGATTTGATGAAGGTTGCATCGCGGTGTGTGATATCCAGATACAGATGGTCAGCTCCGATGCGCTTCATTTCATGATCGATGGCGCGCGCGACCACATCGCGCGGCGCGAGCTCAGCCCGTGGATCAAAGCCCGGCATGAAACGGGTCCCGTCGGGCAGGCGGAGATAGCCCCCCTCGCCACGGACTGCTTCAGAGATCAAAAACGATTTGGCATCCGGATGGAACAGACAGGTGGGATGGAATTGATTGAATTCCATATTGGCAACACGACATCCCGCGCGCCATGCCATGGCGATACCGTCACCACTTGCGCCATCGGGATTGGATGTGTAGCGATACACTTTACTTGCGCCGCCGGTGGCTAAGATCACAGCTTTCGCTGCGAAGGTCTCAACATTGCCAGTCTCGATATTGAGCACGTAGCAACCGCTGACATGGCGTTTGCGTGCGCCACGGCCTTGTTCGACACACAGATCAACAGCAATGTATTTGTGATAGAACTGAATATGATCGGATTTTCCCGCTTGTCGATCCAGCGCATCTTAAATCGCCCAACCAGTGGCATCTGCGGCGTGCAGGATCCGCCGGTGTGAGTGGCCACCTTCGCGGGTTAAATGAAATGCTTGGTCGGAGCGGGTGAATGCGACACCTTGTTCAACCAACCAGTCAATCGCGTCACGGGCGTTGGTCACCACGTGTTCGACAACATCTTGATGGCAGAGTCCGGCCCCGGCAATCAGTGTGTCTTGCACATGGCTTTCGATTGAATCTTGGTCGTCGATCACAGCGGCCACGCCGCCTTGTGCCCAACGTGTTGAGCCACCGGATGGATCTTTTGTCAGTACAGCAACCGAGATATTTTTTGGAAACGAGAGTGCTGCTGTTAACCCTGCAGCACCAGCTCCAAGGATTAATACGTCGACGCTATAGGTGCCGGGCTCTGTACTCATCGAAAGTTGTCCTTTATGAGGCTTCGTGTCATCGTAGTCTTTGAAATTTGGCCGGTTTTACTATGACGCAACCCGCATCACCGATACAAACACTGGAGGCCGACAACGATCAGTTGTTGGTTGACCGTGCACGGCTGGGCGATCGTCATGCTTTTGACCTCTTGGTTTTGAAATACCAATCACGTCTGTTACTGCTTGTGACCCGGTTATTACCCAATCAAAGCGATGCATTGGATGTGTTGCAAGACACCTTTGTCAAAGCTTATCGCTCATTGAACACCTTCCGTGGGGAAAGCGCATTCTATACTTGGTTGTATCGCATTGCGGTGAATACGGCGAAAAATCATATGGCGGCGCGTCAAAAAGAGTCCCGTGATATCTCAATGGATACGGAGCATGCCGATGCAGACTCACATGCGGTATTTCAAGATCTGGCATCACCCGATGCAGAAGCCGGTGCAGAGCAGCTGCAGGCTGCGATTCTTGATGCAATTGAGCAATTACCTGAAGATTTGCGGCAGGCCTTGACGCTCAGGGAGCTCGAAGGTTTAAGCTATGAGGAGATCGCGCAAGCGATGGATTGTCCGATTGGGACCGTGCGTTCGCGGATATTCCGGGCGCGGGATCAGGTGATTCAGGAAGTTTCTGAACGCTTCCCTGGAACTTTTTTGTAACATGGCTGTCAAAGATTGCAGTGACAATATAGCCACAACCCAACTTATGGTGAATTGATGACCGAAACGTTGCGCAAGTCCTTGTCCGCGCTGGCAGATCAGGAAGCGACCGAATTTGAAGCTAGGAAAATCTTGGATGCGGTGAAAGCCAAGCCTGAGCTGAAATCCTACTACGCCTCGTGCCAGGCATTGCGGAGCACATTGCGTGGTGAACCCTTGCTGGGTGCTTCATTGTTGGATCGGATCAA
>JAGYIK010000196.1 GCA_018402605.1 Litorivicinus sp.
CCAGCGTCGCTTTTGCCGGCGGCCACGCTAAAACAGTTAAACTTGGAATTGCGCTTGGCTTCACAGGCCCAGCCGAATCGCTCGCTGAACCCATGGCGCGTGGTGCTGAATTGGCAATTAAAGAAGTGAACGCGTCTGGCGCGCTTCTCGACAACGCGAAAATCGATGTCGTTCGTGCCGATTCGACGTGCGTGGATGCGTCCGCTGCTGCAGCTGCAGCCGAGCGCTTGGTCTCCTCAGAAAAAGTTGATTCCATTATCGGCGGGCTCTGCTCGGGCGCGACAATCTCGATGTTGCAAAACGTCGCCATGCCCAAGGGTGTGGTTCTGTTTTCGCCGTCTGCAACATCACCTGCGCTCTCCACACTTGAAGATAACGGATTCTTTTTCCGCGCATCACCATCCGATGCGCGTCAAGGTCAGATCATTGCAGAGATTCTGATGGAAAAGGGCCATAAAACGATTGCAATGACATACACCAACAACGATTACGGCAAAGGCTTAGCCGATGCAGTGCAATCGAACTTTGAAGCGGCCGGTGGCAAAGTCACGATCAACACACCGCATGAAGATGGTAAAGGTGACTACGGTGCTGAAGTCGGCGCGCTCGCCCAGGCAGGCGGTGACATCCTTGTCGTCGTCGGCTACCTCGATCAAGGTGGTAAAGGCATCATTCAGTCGGCATTGGATGCCGGTGCATTCGATCGCTTCTTCCTACCCGATGCGATGATTGGTGACAGCCTCGTACAGGCGATCGGTCCCGATCTCAACGGCGCTATTGGCTCCGTTCCCGGTACTGACTCTGAAGGTGCGGCCACCTTTGCTGAAATGGCGCGGGCTGATGGCTTTGAATCAGGTCCATACTCGCCTGAATCATATGATGCAGCGGCTTTAACGTTGCTTGCGATGCAAGCTGCCAATTCAAAAGATTCGAAAGTGTTTAAAGACAAGGTATTTGAAGTCGCCAACGCACCGGGCGAAAAGATTTTCCCAGGTGAGCTCGCCAAAGCACTGAAGATCCTGAAAGACGGCGGCGAGATCGACTATGTCGGCGCCACAGCGGTTGAATTGATTGGTGGCGGGGAATCCGCCGGCAGTTACCGTGAGATCGTTATTCAAGACGGTAAAATCACAACCGTGCAATTCCGTTAGAACGGACAGTTCTGTGTCGGGGGCCTCGCTTCCGACACAGAACGCGGCGGCTCGACATGATTATCGTTGAAGATTTACACAAACACTTTGGTGGCGTACATGCAGTCAATGGCGCCAGCCTGCGTATTCAGCCCGGGTCTATCACGGGGCTCATTGGGCCCAACGGGGCCGGGAAAACGACATTATTCAATGTGATCGCTGGTTTATATCAGCCAACCTCGGGCAGGGTGTTATTGGGTGATGAAGACATCACCGGTCTCAAGCCGCACGAATTATTCCACAAAGGCGTGTTGCGCACCTTCCAGCTCGCCCATGAGTTCTCAACACTAACGGTTCGCGAAAACCTGATGATGGTGCCTGCCAACCAGGCAGGCGAAAGCCTGATCAACACCTGGTTTCGACCGAGTCTGGTGCGCAGTTGTGAAGAGGCCATCCGGACCAAAGCCGACGAGGTGATCCGCTTTCTCGAAATCGAGCACGTCGCGGAAGAGTTCGCTGGCAACCTTTCAGGCGGCCAGAAAAAACTCCTTGAGCTCGGCCGCACCATGATGGTTGATGCCAAAATCGTTTTTCTCGATGAAGTGGGCGCAGGCGTCAATCGGACCCTATTACACAAAATCGGTGACGCCATTTTGAAACTCAACCAAGAGCGCAACTACACCTTTTGTTTGATCGAACACGATATGGAATTTGTAGCTCGCCTCTGTGATCCAGTCATCTGCATGGCGGAAGGCGCGGTGCTTGCCGAGGGCACTGTCGATGAGGTCAAACACAACGAGCAGGTGATCGAGGCCTATCTCGGTACCGGC
>JAGYIK010000197.1 GCA_018402605.1 Litorivicinus sp.
TCAAAAAATGCGATGTGCTCGGATTCAGGTAAATCGGTCCAACAGGACACCACCGATCCAGCCAGCGCCAATCCGGTGGCTTCACCTCGACGTGACAACACCGCATGGCATTGGGAGATCAGATCATTAACCGGCTCTTCGGTTGCCTTTAAGTCGAGCATTAATAATGCGCGATCGGTGACTTGCTGAATCCATTGCTTAATGCCACCCGACATCATGACCTCCTAACGCTGAAACAGCGCTCCCACACCCGGCATCTGTGTGTCGAGCCCAAGCGAGCGCATCATGTGGTATGTCGTCGCCACCGCCGCAGAGACTGTGGGAATCCCCGTCTTGTCTTCGATTGCTTGCACAGCCGGCAACGACGGCATCTGTACACAGGCCGAGGCGACGATGGTATCGACACCCGATAAATCCAATCGGTCGACGAGATCAACAGGCGCCATCGGATCTTGGCGAGCCACCTCGAGGTTGTCCGGAATCTCAAGACTCACAGAGTCCATCACTTGAAACCCTTCCGCTTCAAGGTAATCACATACCAATTGCGTCAGTGGTTTGCGATACGGCGTGATGACCGCGATCTGTTTCGCGCCCATGACGTTCAGTCCATCAACCAAGGCACCGGCCGAACTCACCACCGGGCATGGATGCCCGTTATCTTTGGTGACCTGGGCCAAGCGGCTCTGACTCTGGCAGTGATAGCCAAGCCCCATCGACATGATTGCAACCAAACAGGCATACCCCATCACATCGACATCTGCATCAGACAGTTCGAGAGCACACCGATCACTGTCTGCATCCATGGCTTTGAGTTCTTCGGCTGTTACTTGCTTCATCCGCATACGGCTCGAGTGGAAGGTGAAGCGCTCCGGGTAGATCGCTTCACGCATCCGGAACACCGCAGGAATTTCAGTCTCCATCGTCACATTGGAACTTGGAACGATCTGTCCGATGCGATAACTCCGGCTCATGATACAGCAGGTCCCATCAGGAGATCAGGCAGCCAGGTGGCAATACCCGGGAAGAAACTCAACAAAATAATCGCGAAGACCATGCATCCAACGTACGGCAGCGAGCCCTTCAAGATCGTTTTTAGCGGGATATCAGGCGCGATGCCGTTGATCACATAAAGATTCAAACCAACCGGCGGCGAAATCAAACCGATCTCCATATTGATAGTGAGGATCACTGCAAACCAGTAGGGATCAAATCCAGCACCCAAAATGATCGGCATTAGAATTGGCGCAGCCATCAAGATCACCGCAACGGGCGGCAGGAAGAAACCAGCAACCAAGAGGAAGATGTTCACATAAAACATCAATACCCATTTGTTGACATCCAAGGTGCCAATCCATTCTGCAATCGCTTGCGTGATGAACAGACTCGACAACATGTAGGAGAAAACACCCGCTGCACCGATGATAAACAGAATCATCACCGACTCTTTGGTGGTATCCCGAAGCATCAGCCAAAGCTTCGACACATCGGTCATTCGGTAAATGATGATGGCGAGCACCACACAGAGGATCGCACCGACAGCTGCAGTTTCCGATGGCGTCGCTACCCCACCATACAGCGTGTACAACACCCCACCGATGATCAACAAAAACGGGATGACTCGAGGTAACACCTCAAACTTCTGTTTCCAGGTGAATGAGCGTCCTGCCAAAGCGTCCATATTGCCCGACGCCCAGGTTGAGTAGATCGACCAGGCCATAAAGAGCGCCACCAACAGCAGCCCCGGCATGACACCAGCAAGGAATAAGCGCCCGATTGAGGTCTCGGTTGCAATCCCATAGACAATCATCGTGACCGAGGGTGGAATCAAAATCCCCAAGGTGCCGCCTGCAGCAATCGAACCTGTGGCGACCCCATCGGGGAAGTTGCGCTTGCGCATCTCGGGGATACCCATCTTACCAATTGCAGCACAGGTCGCAGGGGACGACCCAGACATG
>JAGYIK010000198.1 GCA_018402605.1 Litorivicinus sp.
ATACAGCACCAGGTTACCGCGACCGGTGTCCTCACCCTCGGTCAGACCGGTGAGCTTCGGTGCAATGGCCTGAATAAAGCCATAAACAATGATCCAAAGCGCCAGATAGCCGCCGACCTTCCAATAATCCCAACCGATCACCTGATGCAAGAACACCGGAAGCGCCACCACAAACCACACATCGCGTGCGCCGAATAAAAAGAACCGCGCCAACGACAGCATGTTGATGGCGATCGATTTGGAGAAGATTTGTGTGAATTTCGGCTTGTTCTTTGCGACACCCAGTTCGGTGCGCAAGAGCCACATGCTCAATAACCACACCACTGTTAAAGACCCTGCCATGGCCAAAACTGCACCCTTGAAGCCAAGCCAAGAAAGCAAAACCGCACCGACAAAGAAGCCGGCACCTTTAAGGGCATTCTTGGAGCCGGTGAGAAAGGCCACAATCTTGTACAACCCACCATGGGTGTCTTTAGCGATGGTTTTCATCGAGCTCTTGGCACTCATTTTATTGAGGTCTTTGGCAATGCCAGAGAGCGCTTGTGCAGCCATGACCCACACCACAGTCAGATAGGCTTCAGGAACGGCCAACATAGCGAGCGCTGCAATTTGCATCACCAAACCGATCTGCATGGTTCGGTTCAGACCAATCCGAGCGCCAAGCCAGCCACCGACCGCATTGGTGACGATGCCGAAGAACTCATAAAACAAAAATAGCGAGGCAATCTCAAAAGGCGTGTAACCCAGCGTATGGAAGTGCAACACCACCAGCATCCGAAGGGCCCCATCCGTCAGGGTATAGGCCCAGTAGTTGCCGGTGATGATGCTGTAATCGCGGAGATTAGAGTCCACGGATCTCCCCTGTGTAGGCCGCTAATTCGACCATCCGGTTGGCATAGCCATACTCGTTGTCGTACCACAGGTAGAGTTTCAGTTGGGTCTCATTGACCACCATGGTCGAGAGTGCATCGACAATACTGGAACGGGGATCGGTCTTATAATCGATCGAGACCAAAGGCCGTTCTTCATACCCAAGAATTCCCGCGAGCGCCCCCTCACTGGCCTGCTTGAGAGCCGCATTGACCTCAGACACAGTGACCCCGCGCTCCAACTCAAACACACAATCGGTGATCGACGCGTTGGTCAATGGCACCCGAATCGCGTGGCCATTTAAGCGACCGCGAAGTTCAGGAAAAATCTCAGCAATTGCGGTCGCACTGCCGGTGGTGGTGGGAATCAATGACATCCCGCATGCCCGCGCGCGACGTAAATCCTTATGTGGCGCATCCAAAATCGTCTGCGTGTTGGTGAGATCATGCACTGTTGTGATTGAGCCGTGCTTGATGCCAAAGGTCTCATGTACCACCTTGATTGCCGGTGCAATGCAGTTGGTGGTGCAACTCGCTGCTGTGACCACCGGGTAAAGGGCAGGATCAAAGCGGGTCTCATTCACCCCCATCACCACATTGAGTACCTCAGGGACCTTGATGGGCGCAGAGACCACTACTTGGCGGACTCCCATGTCCTGATACGGACGCAGGGAATCCACAGATTTAAATTTGCCGGTGCACTCAAGCACCAAATCACAATCGGAAAAATCCGCAGCCTCTAAAGTCTTCTCCGCCGTAACACGGATCGCTCGGCCCTCGACACGCACCGTATCAGCACCGGCTTCCACGGCCACAGGCCAGGTGCCATGGACCGAATCAAAGGTCAAAAGGTGCGCATGCGTCTCGGGGTTGCCGGCCACATCATTGATGTGAACCAACTCAAGGGTCGGATGGTGATGCAATACACGGGCAGCGAGTCTGCCAATGCGTCCAAATCCATTGATGCCAACACGTATCATTCGGGGGTGACTCCTTCATCCATTTGGCCGATTTCATCGACCCGTTGTCTTAATGTCATTTGATTCAATTGATCCATCGGTAGCGCAATA
>JAGYIK010000199.1 GCA_018402605.1 Litorivicinus sp.
GTGTTCGTGATGAGTCCGAGATTCGCGGTCACCGTCGGACATACATCGGTTCGATGCCCGGAAAGATCATTCAAAAGCTTTCAAAAACCGGCGTGAAGAACCCACTGTTTTTGCTCGACGAAATCGACAAGATGGGTATGGATCACCGCGGTGACCCTGCGTCGGCGTTGCTCGAGGTCTTGGATCCGGAGCAAAATCATACGTTTAATGATCACTATCTTGAGGTTGACTTCGATTTAAGTGAAGTCATGTTCGTGTGCACCTCAAACTCCATGAATATGCCAGCGCCGCTTTTGGATCGAATGGAGATTATTCGGATTCCGGGATACACCGAGGACGAAAAGCTCAATATCGCACGGAAATATTTAGTGCCGAAGCAGATCAAAAATAATGGGCTCGGACCGAAAGAACTGATTGTTCCGGACCAAACCCTCACCGATCTCATCCGCTACTACACCAAAGAAGCAGGTGTGCGCGGACTGGATCGACAGGTCGCCAAGCTGTCACGCAAGGTCGTCAGAGAGCGTATTGAGGCCGGGTTCCGCAAAATTGGCTCGAGCCCAGAGGCTGTGACCATCCCGCCTGAGCGTTTGGAAGACTACGCAGGTGTGCGTAAATTCAGTTACGGCCTGAAAGAATCCGAAGATCGGATCGGTCAGGTGACAGGGCTGGCCTGGACCAGTGTCGGTGGCGAGCTTTTGACAATCGAAGCTGTCGCAATGGCCGGGAAGGGCAAGCAGATCCGCACAGGTTCACTTGGGGACGTGATGCAAGAATCGATTCAGGCCGCGATGACTGTGGCGCGTTCGCGCGCTATGGCGCTCGGAATCGACCCGAACTTCCATGAGAAGACCGATTTACATATTCATGTACCCGAGGGTGCGACGCCGAAAGATGGGCCGAGCGCGGGGATCGGGATGTGTACCGCATTAGTCTCAGTGCTTGCCAATGTGCCGGTCCGCGCCGATGTGGCGATGACAGGTGAAATCACGCTGCGAGGTCAGGTTTTGCAGATCGGCGGCCTGAAAGAAAAGTTGTTAGCGGCGCATCGCGGCGGCATTAAAACCGTCATTATTCCTGAGGAAAATATTCCAGATCTCAAAGAGATACCGGATAATGTGAAAGCTGTTTTAGAAATTAAGCCCGTGCAATGGATCGATCAAGTACTCGATATTGCGTTGTCCTATATGCCTGAGCCTTTTGTCGTCCAAGATGGCGCAAAAAGTTCGGACATTGAACACGAGGGCGAAAAAAACCCAGTCAGACCGCACTAATGTGTTGTTTCGTAGGGGAGCGATTGGTATAAACAATACGCGCTAGTAAATGGACGCCCAAGCCACACAAAAAAGGGCGCTAAATAGTAACAAAACCGATAGGGGTACTTTAGAGTGAATAAATCAGAATTAATTGATGCGATCGCATCAGAAGCCGGTCTTTCAAAAGCGGATGCCGGAAAAGCGTTGGATGCCACACTGTCAGCTGTCACTGGAGCCCTCAAGAAAGGCGATACAGTGTCATTGGTTGGATTTGGTACATTCCAAGTTAAAGCACGTGCTGCGCGCACAGGTCGCAACCCACAAACTGGAGCCACCATCCAGATTAAAGCGGCAAAAGTTCCTGGTTTCAAAGCCGGTAAAGCATTAAAAGACGCTGTGAACTGATTCTTCGTCACGCGTCGTGTATAAAGGGGCCTCTGGCCCCTTTTTTGAATCTGAGTAACGAAATAGACCCATGCTGCAAAATATTCGAGATCGCTCATCAGGCATCATTGCCAAATTTATTGTCGGCCTAATTGCCATTACCTTTGTCGTCACTGGCGTCAATTTTTTTGTTGTCGGTGACGGCGATCCAGTTGTTGCCGAAGTCGGGAGCGTCGAAATTAAAGAGAGTCGTTTTGTCGAGCGACTTGAACGAGAACGCCGCC
>JAGYIK010000002.1 GCA_018402605.1 Litorivicinus sp.
GCCCCTTCTTCCTGAGCGAACGGCAAAG
The DNA here is from genome assembly GCA_018402605.1 of Litorivicinus sp. Classification (GTDB taxonomy): domain Bacteria; phylum Pseudomonadota; class Gammaproteobacteria; order Pseudomonadales; family Litorivicinaceae; genus HIMB30. The sequence continues at coordinate 29 of JAGYIK010000002.1, forward strand.
TGCAGCCGTCCTCAGAAGTCCAATCACAGATCGGCTCATCAACCAGTTTCAGAAAACGGGACATCGCAATACACTCACACCCTGGATGCGACCACTGAGGCGCGCGCTCCCGGAAGTCCCAACGGTGCTGCATGTTGATCGGAATGATCCTTTTGTATGGCGCTTAGCGGCAAGGCTATGCCAAGAATGCTCCCACCTTGCGCTCAGCCAAACACCCCAGGTGCATCTCAAATCCATCCAGTTGGTCGGACGGCCAGTCATAGAAGCCGACCAACCCACGGTCGCTGTGCTCACGCACTGACACCCGAGTAATTGCCAAGGCATCCATAGATCAGGAGCCGAACTGCATCGAGAGCAATGTGATCGATGCACGATTCATCGGGGATTTTGATATCAACAGCATGCGCTATGCGATCGCAATCAGCACAGCAGCGGTCCAACGGTTCCATCCTGGTTAATGGATTAGGAAGGCCAAATGAGCAAACCCGCTACCGAGGTATGGCACGCGACAGGATCACCATGCTATCCACGTCAGTGCGCCGAAGATTATGTCTGGATTGGACTACCCAGCGCTACCGAGCCCTTTGTGGACGAGCGGGTATCGCTCGACGGACAGATTTCTCAAGAGATTGAACGGAATCGATTGAAATTAGGAGATCTAGAACTTGGTAATCTCTGGCCACGCAGGACTTGGGTTGAAGTCGAGGCACTCATAGACAGAAATCATCGACCAGATCGTGCCATCGGGCATCAGTTGTGGCACCTCACCGAGCGCGCGATAGGAACCACATCGTGATGCCAACGTGGGTGAATCACTGCCCAAGTGGACAACGCGTGGATGGGGCGTATCTAAAACACCCCAGTGGTCATACTGATTTTTACGACGACTCGAATCAGGAATCACCTGTCCAAGCGGTGTCTGGTACCGATCGGCATCACCGACTTCGGAGGGCCAGAAAAAGAGTGCCCAAGCCAAGGTGGAGTAATGATCCGCGCTCAATACATCGGTTGGCCCCGCCAATTCAGCTGCCCGAAGTACCGTCTCATCCCATCCTCGAATCTTCTGAAACGCATCCTGCTCTTTGACAAACCGCCATGTGGAAACAACAAAGCAAGCAACAACCCCACCTGCACGAGCCCGGCAGTCACCACCGCTCCAGATGTCCACCTCAACCGCAAAGCCAACGCCATCAGAACGACCGGCACCAGTGGTAACGCCCAATTCAACAGCACCTGACCGAACAAACCTTTGACCACAAAGAAGATCAACAGGGTGACAAAACTCGCACGCAGCATTTCCCGCACCGCAGTCTGGGCATCGGTAATGTACTGATCAACACGCGTCGAGATGGCGCCGAACACAGCCAGCAACATCACAGGAATACTGGCAAACAGGAGCCCTGGGATCCAATCAATCGCATGCCAAATCGAATCTGTATTGGAGTCGACATGCCCAAACTCATGCTGGAGATGCGCCCATCCGTTGGCATCATTCCAAATGATCCAGGGCGACATACAGAGCGCACAGAACAGCGCACCCAAGTAGGGCCCGGGTGTAAAGATCAATCGCGGGTTGCGTAAGATCACCCAGGGCAGCAGCGACAAGGGCACAAGCGCAATCGACAGCTTAGCCAGGGCGCCAAAACCAAGTGCACCACCCATCAGCATCCACCAGAGCTCAGGTTGCGTACCGGGTCGGCAATGCAAGACCGAAGCAAATGCCCCCAAAGCCAGTAGCATGAAAAACAACAACCAAATGTCTGTGGTATGCACAGCACCCAAAGCCAACAGCATTGGGCTGGTTGCAAACAACACCACCAGTTTGATCGAATGCTCACGTTCAAAACCGGCGAGCCAGCCAAGCCAAACCAACAGAGCAGCCGAGCCCAGCCATGCAAACCAGGCGGGCAAACGCACCTGAACCAATTGCGGTAAGAAACTGAGTTCATGGATGACCGATTGGCTGAACGTTACCCAGGGTCCCTTGGTTTGATAGCTCAGATCAGGCTGGGCCAACCAGGTCGCATACTGCGCTTCATCGAAGTGCACCGGAATGATTCCGAGCCCGAGAACGATCAAAAGGAGCCATCCGGCCCCAAGAATCAGCAATCGCACTTACAAATTTTGCTCCGCATAGGAGGCCAGACGAGAACGAACTACCCCCTCGAGGTGCTGCGTTGATGCACCTGTCCAACCCTTAAACCGCTCAACCACATAGGTTAGACCGGAGGTTAACGCGGTCAGGTAGTTGCTGTCGATCTGCGCCAAGTTACCAAGGCAAACGATTTTCGAACCCTTACCACAGCGGGTAATAATTGTTTTCAATTGTTGTGGCGTCAGATTTTGCGACTCATCCAACAAAATGATCGCATCTTGGATCGAGCGACCACGGATAAAATTCAGCGACTTAAACTGAATATTGCCCTTCTCGAGGGCAAACCGAATAGAGGCATCGGGATTGTCATCATGCTCATGCAAGGCTTCAAGGTTGTCATGAATGGCGGCCAACCAAGGCATCATTTTTTCTTCTTCGGTGCCGGGCAGGAAACCGATGTCCTCAGCCACGGGCGGTGTCGAACGCGTCACCACGATCTTCGAATACCGCTTTTGCTCGACCACCAACTCAAGTGCACAGGCCAGCGATAATAATGTCTTCCCCGAGCCCGCAGCGCCGACAAGTAAATTCAAATCAAGTGTCGTATCCAAAAGCGCATGCATCGCCATCCCTTGGTACACGTTCAACGGCCGGATTCCCCAAGCCTCCATGTCTTCGAGGCGAGCACGCCCAATATCCAGCAACACCACTGAATCGGATTCGACCTGACTGACGCGCGCGGCGAATTCGTCTGTGCAATCGATGATGTATTGATTGGCATACACGTCTTCAATAAAGATCGACTTCGGCACACGGTGGTAGGTGCGATGGCCCTCGTTCCAGGTCTCAACATTGTCAACCAATTGCCAAAACTCAGACTCCAATTCCATGTGGCCCGATGGCAACAGCTCAACATCACTCACCAGCTGGTCGCGTCGATAATCCTCAACCCTCGCAAGTCCGGCGCCCAGCGCTTTGAGGCGCATGTTGATATCTTTGGTCACCAGCACCACTTGATGACTATCGCCTAAACGTTTTTGAATCTCGAGGGCACAATTGATGATGCGATTATCGTTGGATTCGATGTCATCAAGACGCCCTTCGGACGCATCCGATAAGGGAGACCGATGAATGGCAAGGGTTCCAAGCTGGGTTCCTGAATCCCCTTTCAGCGCCACAGGAATTTCAACACCCTGTGCAATAGCTTCGGGGGTCGCTTGCCCGAGTACTTCATCGATTTTCCGAATGGCTGTGCGCGCTTCGGCTGCGACGTTTTTCTTCCGATCCTTGATGTCATCCAATTCCTCGAGCACTGTCATGGGAATGACCACAGCATGTTCGTGAAAATTGAATACACTCATTGGATCGTGAAGCAGAACGTTGGTATCAAGAACAAATGTTTTGGTGATCATGCAGTAGCGGGCCTCAGGCAGGGTCTATTGGAATTACTATGGCAGAGTGTCACGGTTTAATCACAATTCGATGACACTATGTGACAGAGGAGTCAAAAAATGAAGACATCACCACTCGGAATTTTAGGGATTGGCATTTTGAGTCTGGCACTCACTGGGTGCGTTTCTGGATTACAAGGGAGCACCTACTCGCGCTCGGAGGCGCGTCAGGTCCAGGACGTCGCCTTTGGACGCATCCTGAATACCAAACCCGTTGTCATTGAAGGCAATCGCAGTGGCGCGGGCCAACTACCGGGCGCTGTTGTTGGCGGCATTGCCGGTTCATCAATGGGTGACGGCAAAGGCCAGCAAATATTCACCGTCTTGGGCGCTGTCGGCGGCGCGATTCTCGGTCAACAAATCGAAGAGCGGGCCACCCGCGCGCAGGGTCTCGAACTCACCATTCAACTGGACTCCGGCCGCACACTGTCCATCGTGCAGGAAGTTGATTCGGTTGATGCGTTCCGCGAGGGACAGCGCGTGCGCGTGCTGACCCAAGGACAACTCGCACGCGTCTCAGCTGAATAAATCGGTCAGTGCCGCATCAAGGTCGGGATGGCGAAAGGTAAAACCCTGCGCCATCGCTGCCTCAGGCACTACCGCTTGTCCCTCAAATAACAAACTGGCCAACTCACCCAATACCAAACGCATCGGCTTCTCCGGCACTCGGAAGATCGTTGGGCGATGTAATACCCGACCAAATGCCTTGGTAAACTCTGCGTTAGACACTGGGTGGGGCGCTGTTGCATTGTAGACCCCCGGCGTTAACTGCCCCTCAATACAGGACAGGATCATCTCGACTAAATCATCGCGATGGATCCAAGAGAGCAACTGCTGGCCATGACCGAGTGGGCCACCCAATCCAAGCCGAAACGGCAATTCCAATCGACCCAAGAACCCACCTGGCCGACCCAAGACCACCCCAATTCGCAGGCGATACAGTGCGGTCTCTGCACTCTCCAATGGCATCACTGCGGCTTCCCAATCGCTGCACAACCGCGCAGAAAAATCCCAGCCTGCGCTATCGGACTCAGTCACCACACCCTCTTTACGCGGCCCGTAGTAACCGATCGCGCTTCCGGAGACCACCAGCCGTGGTTGTGTTGGCAGACTCTTTAAGTGTGTGACCAACTGTTCCGTCAAGGTCACACGCGAGCTTCGCAACACGCGTTTTCGCGCATCCGTCCAACGGGCATCCGCAATTCCAAGGCCGGCCAAATTAATCACCACCTCAGGCGCCTGTGTCAGCGACTCAATCTCGGTCACATATTGCATCTCAGAAGCCAACGAACCGTGACGTTTTTTCGCCTTTTCAGGATCACGCGTCAGGAGCGTCAATTGATGCCCACGGCGACATAATGCCGGCACCAAAGCATCTCCGACGAAGCCCGTGCCCCCAGTAATGAAAATTTCCGCCATTAGTTGCTCCCATCCCATTGCGACTCGTGTGACCTTTCGTCACACTGACAGTGTTTGGGCAAATAGGTGCGCGTGCAAGGCATGAACCGGATTTTCACTACCGCACTTGCAGTTCTGGTCATCGGAGCAGGGTATCCGGCATCAGTTCGGGCGGATAACTTCAGTCGTGCCTGGGTCAGTGTCGAGCGCGCTGGACAGATCAGTCCAGCCATTGAGAAAGCCTGGAAAGACTCACCGCTCTACCCAGAACTGGTCGCAGAAGCGACCGAGAAGCGCTTAGGCCAGATTTCCGCGAAAGATCTCGAAGCGCTCATGGCGCAATATCCAGACAGTGCTGCAATCGCCAATTTGCGCTGGAAAAAACTGTTCCGTCTCGGTCGCGCCAACTGGCACGAAGACTACTTATTGTTGTTCACGCAGGCCGATTCCGTTGAGCTGAATTGTTATGCTCTCGAAGCCAAGTTTGTTCTGAAGCGTGAGACTGAGGCCGACCGGCGCGATGCCGTTCGACTGTGGACGCATGGAAAAAGTCAACCCGACGCCTGCGACCCCTTATTTGGCATGCTCAAGCAACGCGGATACATCACGGATGAAGTTCGCCTGCGTCGCATTGACAATGCACTGGAAGAAAATCAGTTACAGCTCGCGCGTTGGCTGGCAAAGCCTCTTAAGAAGTCCGCAACAGGCCACATCGATGCATGGGATCTCGCACGGCGCGAGCCTGAAAAATATTTCCGCACCAAAGCCACACAATTCCCCGAGTGGGCGGAGATGGCGGCCAATCGACTGACGCGAAAAAATCCAGATCGAATGCTCAAGCTGTTAAAAGATCGCGTGGTTCCTGAGTCGGTCCGCGACAAAGCGATCTTGGGGACGGCGTTGGTCATGGTACTCAATGGTGATCGAAGCGTCGCACCACTGTTGAAAATGGATTTACCGCCGCATCCCATCCTTGATATCTGGCGGGTCCGATTTTTTGTATCACAACAAGACTGGCCAGAAGTCCTCTCGGCCATCAGCCGGCTCTCGAGCGCCCAGCAAGGTGAGTTAGAATGGACCTATTGGGCGTCTAGAGCACTTGCCATGACTGGCAGCGATGACCTTGCGTTGGCTGGCTTTCAGAAAGTAGCGCAGTCCAACTCATGGTACGGCTTCATGGCCGCTGATTATCTCGGCACTCCCTATGATTTAACGCCGAAATCGACACGCCCGGACGACAGCATCATCGATCGTGTGGCACAGCGCACCGACGTTGAAGTCGCGCGTCTTTTGTTCAACGAAGGACTGACCGTAATGGCGCGTCGGCAATGGGATTTTGTCCTCGGTCGGCTCAGTGAATCCGAGCAACAAGCAGCAGCCATTTTGGCCAATCGTTGGAACTGGTACTCGCGCTCGGCGGTCACCGCGCATCAGTCAGGGCTGACCGACGACTATGAACTCCGTTTCCCGCTCGCATATGAAATCCCGTTAAAACGAGCTGCTGAAAACCATGACCTGTCACTCAGTTTGCTGTCGGGTTTAATGCGCTCTGAAAGCCTCTTTATGCACGATGTCAGAAGCCCAGCCGGAGCACTTGGGCTCATGCAAGTCATGCCACGCACCGGACGCCAAGTTGCGAAACGATTGAATATCCGCTGGTCGGGTAACAACACGCTGATCAATCCAGCCACCAATATTCGAATCGGTAGTTTTTATCTGGCCGAGCAGCTCGACCGTTTTGGTCATCCTGCACTGGCTGCAGCCGCATACAACGCCGGCCCACACCGTGTAAGCCGCTGGTTACCCGAAGAGTCTGTGCCCTTGGATGTCTGGGTCGCAGCGGTTCCCTTCACAGAGACTCGAAATTACATTCAACGGGTACTCAGTGCGCAAGTGATCTATGAGTGGCGCTATAATGGGCGTTTAGCCCGGCCTCGAAGAGCTCGCAGCCCCAAGAATCGCCAAGGAAGGATTAATCATGGACTGGCTTGTCCACGTTGAAGGAATTTTGCCCTGCTGTCAGGTTTTGTTGTCGTAATCGCATCGTTTGCGATTTACATTCGTCGCACGCGAGATATTAAGGCGTCATTTTCTTCTGGCAAAAACGTCTGCAACTGACACCTCAAGAATTCATTATCAATCGCGTCGGATTGGGTCTGATGATTTTTGGCGTGGTTGTTCGTCTGATTTATCACACCTTTTTCATCGGAGGCTAAAGATGAGCACATCCGATCAAACACCCTCTTTTGAAGCCAAACTCACAGAACTTGAGTCACTGGTGCGGCAGATGGAGCAGGGTTCGATGCCATTAGACGCCTCACTTGATGCCTTTGAGAAGGGCGTGAAACTGGCCAAGGAATGCCACAGCATCCTCGATAACGCATCGCAGAAAGTCACCGAAATCAAGCAATCTGGCGCCGAAAGCCCGCTCGACCCGGACGCATGATCAACGACATGCAGGACTGGTTGACCGAAGCGCGGCAGCGGATCGATTTGCAACTCGATCTCGCGCTCGGCGCGCATCTCGGCCAGTCACGCCTCGTTGAGGCGGCACGCTACAGCGTGTTGGCCAGCGGGAAGCGTTTGCGACCCGCACTTGTGTATGCCGCCGCGGAGGCCGCAGGCGCACCCGTCGCACACGCCGATTCAAGCGCAATCGCGGTGGAACTGTTGCACGCCTATTCCCTCATTCATGATGACCTTCCAGCGATGGATGACGATGCCTTGCGGCGTGGCCAACCGACAACGCACCTTGCATTTGATGAGGCGACCGCAATTTTAGCGGGGGATGCACTGCAAGCCCTCGCGTTTGAAATACTGGCGCGTGATGATGGCCGCAGCGCAGAAACACGCATCCATCAAGTCAGACTGCTGGGGCAAGCCGTGGGTTTTCAAGGTATGGCGCTCGGACAGGCGATGGATTTAGAAAGCGAAGGGGCACAACTCGATCTGGACGCCTTAAAAGCCATGCACAGTCGAAAAACTGGCGCATTAATCACGGCCTCGATTCTGATGGGTGCAGCCGCAGGGGAATCGTTTGAACCCGATGCGATGTCGGGTCTCACCGAAGCCGGTGAGGCCATTGGCTTGGCTTTTCAAATCCAAGACGATATTTTGGACGTCACCGCGACCACCGAGAGTATGGGCAAAGAACAAGGGCGCGATCAGTTGCTTCTAAAGTCAACGTTCCCCAAGCTGCTTGGCCTGGAGGGCAGTCGAGAGGCTGCATTGGCGCTTGTCGAAAAAGCGCACCGAGCGCTCGAACGTGTTCCCGGACGCACAGACTATTTGAAAGGGTTAGCGACCCAAAGCGTGGAGCGTACGCACTGATGCCGAACATGAAACTCTTCCACGAGATCCCGCTCGAGCGACCCGTCACGCCGCTTCTTGATCGCATCGATGCACCCCATGATCTACGCAAACTTTCGCGAGAAGAACTCCGCACCCTAGCCGATGAAGTCCGAGAATATCTTCTGTTCTCCGTCGGGATTTCCGGTGGTCATTTTGGCGCAGGCCTCGGTGTCGTCGAGCTCACTGTTGCGCTCCATTTCTGTTTTGACACCCCCTTTGACCAACTGGTGTGGGATGTCGGCCATCAGGCCTATCCACACAAAATCCTCACTGGCCGGCGCGAGCAGTTGTCGACGATCCGCAAAGAAGGCGGACTGGCCGCCTTCCCAGACCGAAAAGAGAGTCCCTATGACACCTTTGGTGTCGGTCACTCGAGTACATCGATTAGTGCCGCGCTCGGCATGGCGATCGATGCTCGGATACACCAATCGAGTAGACGCCATGTTGCGGTCATCGGCGACGGCGCCCTGACGGCAGGCCTCGCGTTTGAAGCACTCAATCATGCAGCCAGCGAAAAAGCCAACCTCCTGGTCATTCTGAACGACAATGACATGTCGATTTCGAGAAACGTCGGCGGCATCCGCGACTACCTCGCGAAACTCCTCTCATCCAAGGCCTATACGCGAAGCCGAGATGAAGCAAGAAAATTGCTTGAACCCCTGCCACCACTGGCACATTTGGCGAAAAAAACCGAAGAGCATTTGAAAGGCATGATGAGTCCAGCCACGCTGTTTGAAGAGATTGGCTTTAACTACATCGGGCCAATTGATGGGCATGATCTGTCCAGTCTGGTGACTACACTGAATAACATGAAGGATTTGTCAGGGCCGCAGTTTCTCCATCTCGTCACACAAAAAGGATGCGGCTTCGTCCCAGCTGAAGACGATCCCATTGGGTACCATGCGATCGGCAAGATTCGTGCGCGTGGTGAGGCGCCCGGCACACCGCAGCCGACCTACTCCAACATCTTTGGGCAATGGCTGTGCGATATGGCCGAAGCCGATCCCAAATTAGTCGCTATAACACCTGCAATGTGCGAGGGATCCGACTTGATCGCCTTCGCGGCACGCTTTCCAGAACGCTATTTCGATGTCGCCATCGCAGAACAGCATGCGGTGTGTTTGGCAGCGGGGCTGGCCACACAGGACAGCAAACCTGTCGTCGCGATTTACTCGACATTTTTGCAGCGCGCCTATGATCAGGTGATTCATGATGTGTGTGTACAAAATTTAAATGTGACCTTTGCCATCGATCGTGCCGGCCTTGTCGGTGAAGACGGGCCCACGCACGCCGGCGTCTATGACCTCGCGTATCTGCGCACGCTACCTGACATCATCATTGCTGCACCATCCAGTGAGTCGGAGTGTCGCAAGCTGCTGTCGACGTGCTACAGGCATCCGGGTCCAGCAGCTGTCAGGTATCCCAGAGGCCAAGGCCCTGAAGAACTCCCTACACCCGATCTCGATACCCTTGAAATCGGCCGCGCGCACTGTCGACGAACAGGCCAGTCAGACATTGTCATTTTAGCGTTTGGATCGCGGGTTTTTGCCGCGCTTGAAGCGGCAGAGCCGCTTGATGCAACCGTCTATGACATGCGCTGGGTGAAGCCCCTCGATACCGATGTGCTGGATGCGGTGGCCGATGCCAAACTGATCGTCACGGTTGAAGAGCATCAACGGATGGGCGGTGCCGGGTCCGCGGTCTCGGAATACTACGTCGATCAAGGTGTTCAACCTCGACTGTTGAGCCTTGCCTTACCGGATCGATTTGAAGCGCACGGAAAACCAGAGGCCATGCTCGCCCGTGTCGGGCTCGACACCCAGGGTATTTTAAAAGCGATTGAAGCGCGGGTTTAACTAAAACTCTCAGATTGACTGAGCAGATGCCCAAGTTTGACCGACTTGGTTTTGAGATAGTTGGCATTGTGTGGCGTCAGTCCGGTTTCGATGGCATGACGTTTGACCACCTCAATCCCCAGCGCTTCCAACGCTTCAACCTTGGTTGGGTTGTTCGTCAACACCTCCACGCGGGTCACCCCAAAGTGTGCGAGCATGGGGCCCACCAAGCTGTAATCTCTTTGGTCCGCCGCAAATCCCAGCGCGGTGTTGGCATCGACTGTGTCGGCACCCTCGTCTTGCAAGTGATACGCTCGGATTTTGTTTAAGAGCCCAATACCGCGGCCTTCTTGACGTAAATACAAATGATTCCCGAGCCTCTTCGCTGCAATCGCAGCCATGGCATGCTCAAGTTGCGCACCACAATCACAACGTAAAGATCCAAATGCATCTCCAGTTAAACACTCTGAGTGCAACCGAATCAGTACAGGCTGCTCGGATGCCGGATCGCCCATGGCCAATGCTACATGTTCTTTACCTGTCTCCGGCTCTTGGAAACCGTGCAATTGGAAGGTGCCCCAATGGGTGGGAAGTTGGCAGCTGTCGATATGTTTCAGATTCATCATGCTCATCCGGCGAAGCCTGACATCATAGCAAAGACCAGACTCAACAGGAGCACATAAAGCCCAGCGGCCAAGTCATCGGCCAACACGCCGAGGGCGCCTGGGATCTTTTGCTCGCACCAAGAAACAGGCCAAGGTTTGAAAATATCAAAGACCCGAAACCCCAAAAATGCGATGCATACACCGAGTGGCCACGACCAGGGTGTGTAAGTCGTCAGGGCAAATCCGGCAATCCACATTCCAGCCCACTCATCAATCACGATCTGGCCGTGATCCGGCGCTCCAAGAATCTCGCCGGCGATTTTAATACTCCACATCGCCAATCCGCAGAGGATCACAAATCCCGTCGCCCACAGCCAAAACGGCGCATCCCAGGCCAAAATGACCAAAGGCAGAATCCCAAGTGTACCGGTCGTTCCTGGCGCCTTTGGTGACAGGCCCGAGCCAAATCCAACGGCCACCCAGTATTGCAATGGCTTCATCGACTGTGGTCCCAACCCAACACCCAATCCTCAGGCAGTGGCTGATCATCCAATAAAATCAAGGTGTCGTCTGCGGCCTCAAATTGGCCCAGACAGACCGCACCATGTGGCGCAGCGACGCCGACCGGAATGGCCGCGAGCAAGCAATAGTCGTCACCGCCCGTTAAGGCAAACTCGAGTGCCTGGTGCTCGTCAAACTGATCCATTAATCCGGGTGCCAAGGGCAAAGTAGCACTATCCAAGGAAATCCGAAGTGGAGCGGCAGCGGCCGATAACAGATGATCCAAGTCCTGACAAAGGCCATCTGAAATATCAATCACCGCATGGGCACAGCCCACCAATGCACGACCCGCATCCAGAAGCGGCTCAGGTCGCCAATAGCGCTCTGCCCAGGCCGCGTGCTCGTCTGCACGATCTTCGAGAACCTCAAGGTAGGCCCGTGCACCACCCAAATCACGACCAACCAACCACAGTTGATCGCCTGCGAGCGCACCCGACCGGCCCAGAGCGCGGCCCGCGTCAATCTCACCAATCACCGTGACATGCGCAGCCAACGGCCCCTTACTGGTATCCCCACCAATGAGATCCACACCCCATTGCACCGCCAGTTGATGCAGTTTTTCTGAAAACTGATCCACCCAAGCAGCATCGAAATTAGGCAACGTCAATGACAACAAGAAATAGCGCGGATCCGCACCCATGGCCGCAAGATCACTCAACCCGCGACCGAGTAATCGCGCCGCAAAGCCCTCAGGCGGACAGAGACTTGGCACATGACGACCGGCCACGAGCGCATCGACAGAAACCACCGTTTGTCGCCCATCAGGCGTTTGGAAGACCGCACCATCATCACCATTGCCGACGATGACTGAGGGACCATGGTGATCCCGGTGGAAGTAACGTTTGATCAGATCAAACTCGTTCACGAGACCCGTGCGCAGCCACTTCGACTTGGCGTGTCTCCGCCGCAAGTTGATCAAGCACCCCGTTGACAAACTTATGACCATCGGTGGCGCCAAACTTTTTACTGAGTGCGACCGCTTCAGAAATCACCACACGAAATGGCACATCAATGCGCTCCATCAGCTCATAGGCACCAAGCAACAGGATATTGCGCTCAATCGGAGTGAGATCATGAAACTCACGCTGCAAATGCGGAGTGAGGGCATCGACGAACTCAGAATGGTTGTGGTCAATCCGACTCAATGCCGAATGGAAAAATGCCAAATCGGCGCGTTTGAGATCGTTATCTGCGCGGAACAATGCCTCAACCTGAGGCATTGGATAACCCGAGAGCTCCCACTGATACAGTGCCTGAACGATCGCCTCACGCGCTCGGTGGCGCTGTGATGCGGTCGGAGATGCCGGTGCTGTCTCACTCACCGAGTTGCCTCAAGATTGAGACCATCTCGATGGCCACCAGTGCCGCTTCTGCACCCTTATTTCCAGCTTTGGTGCCAGCGCGCTCGATTGCTTGTTCGATCGAGTCAACGGTCAATACGCCAAATGCACAGGGCACACCCGTGTCCAACTGCACCTTGTTTAAGCCACTTGCAGACTCGCCGGCAACATAATCAAAGTGTGGAGTCGATCCACGAATCACCGCACCAAGCGCGATGATCGCATCAACGTCGCCGCGTTCGGCGACCGCTTGTGCGACCAACGGAATCTCATAAGCGCCGGGTACACGCACCACGGTAATGTTGTCCTCATTGACGCCATGACGGACCAGGGCATCGATCGCGCCCTCCACCAATGAGTCGACGATAAACTGGTTAAAACGACCAACAACAATGGTGTAGCGGCCATCGGCATCGGTGAACTGTCCTTCAATCATTTGCATGGGTTACCCCTTGTATTCCACATATTCCACCACCTCAAGGTCGAACCCTGAGAGCGCACTGAATTTCATTGGTGCAGATAATAAGCGCATCTGCCCGATACCTGCTTGCCTGAGAATCTGCGATCCGGTGCCGACGGTCAAATATGGCACCAACCGACTGCCGGGTTTTGGCAAAGAATCATCGACATACTGCGCCAACCGCTCATCCATGGCCTCGGCACCACGCGGCTCCAGAATCACAATGACACCCTCACCGGCCTCGGCCACTGCATGCATGGCGCGTGGTAACGGCCAACTGCCGCGCCCACTCCAATCGATCTGCACTAAATCACGGAGCGTGTCCGGCACATGTACGCGCACCAGACAGGGCCGCGCCGCAGAGGGCTGACCTTTAATCAGGCACAAATGAGTGCCGCCAAGAATCTGATCTTTGTAAACCTGCAACTGGAATTCACCAAAGGCCGTCTGAATCGGCTCTTCGCGAACCAACTCAATCGTTGTCTCGTTGGTTGCACGATACTGGATCAAATCGGCGATGGTGCCAATCGACAGCCCGTGTTGCTCAGCAAAAACCTCAAGCTCCGGACGCCGCGCCATGGTGCCGTCATCATTCATAATCTCACAGATCACCGAAGCGGGCTCAAGGCCAGCCATACGTGCCAAATCACAGCCGGCTTCAGTGTGGCCTGCCCGCATCAAAACGCCACCTGGGCGCGCTTGTACTGGGAATATGTGCCCGGGTTGCACCAAATCAGCTGGTTTCGCAGCCGGTGCCACGGCGGCCTGCACTGTGCGCGCACGATCGGCCGCACTAATTCCTGTGGTCACACCCTCAGCCGCCTCAATACTGACTGTAAATGCGGTCTTGAAGCGCTCGGTGTGATCACTCACCATCGGTGGTAATCCGAGCTGCTGACACCGGTTCTCAGTGAGTGTTAAACAGATCAGTCCACGCGCATGCCGCGCCATGAAGTTGATGTGCTCCGGTGTGCAATGCGTCGCTGCGACGACCAGATCGCCTTCGTTCTCGCGATCCTCATCGTCCATCAAGATCACCATCTTGCCGGCACGGATATCGGCAATCAGCGTTTCTAATGGCTGCCGGCGGCATATCAATCTGTCCTTAAGGTCCAATCCACCGCAGGTCTTCGCCAATCGATCGGCATTCTGAAATGAAAAGTCTCGGTGCATCAGTCAGCGCTTTGGGGGCCACATCATACAAGGATCGGCCAGAGGGCCCAAGGAGTTTCGCAGCAAAATAGAGCACCCCTGGTCACCCAGTGCTCCCTAATACAGGCGCCAGAAAGTGTCGCTCCAGCCTCAACCAACACCTCGTTAATCCCGCGGTGGGCGAACTCTGCCATCAGGGCATGTAAGTCAATTCGCCCCAGCGCATCACTGGGCGCCTGCCAGTGCATAATCCGACCACTGTCCAGCGCAGGATGGGAGGCCGGCGCCGTGGTGACCCAGAGCACTGGACCCTCTGCGTGAACCAACGCAGCGTCGTGCGGCAAGCGTCCACTGGAATCCAAAACAACCCGCAAAGGCTGGCGCTCAGAGAGATCCGTGGGCCAGTCAATGCCCGCGTCAGCATACCGGACAGTCAAGCGTGGATCATCGGCCAAGATGGTGTCGATGCCCGTCACGATGGCTCCACAACGCGCGCGCAATCGCTGCACATCGCGCCTGGCCTCGGTCCCCGTAATCCATTTGGATGTGCCATCTGCCATGGCTGTTTTGCCATCCAGACTGGCTGCGCTTTTAACCCAAATCCATGGACGATGCGCACGCATCCGCTGCACAAAGCCCCGGTTTAACGCCTGCGCTTCGACCTCAGACAGGCCGACATCCACCTGAATCCCAGCCGCTCGCAATCGCTCAATGCCTCGGCCCGAGACCAAGGGATTGGGATCTTCCATGGCGGCCACCACCCGGGTCACACCAGCGGCAATCAACGCATCTGCACAGGGACCCGTTCGCCCCTGATGCGCGCAGGGCTCGAGTGTCACGTAACAGGTGGCGCCCACCAGCCGATCGGCATCGAGTTTCCGCATGGCCAAAATTTCCGCATGCGGTTCTCCAGGCGCCCGATGAAATGCGTCAGACAGAATCTGATCATCCCGTGCGATGACCGCGCCCACTCTCGGATTTTCGCCTGTGGTGTACAGCCCACACACCGCCTGATCCAGAGCGCGACGCATGGCGGCCTGATCGAAGGGTGTCCACTCAGTCATCTGAGAGCTTCTCGATCTCACCGATGAACTCAGTCACATCACTGAAACTCCGATACACCGAGGCAAAGCGGACATAGGCCACCTGATCGAGCGCTTTAAGCTCACGCATCACATGCTCACCGACCCGACGCGACTCAATTTCTTTGTCCGATTCGTTTTGCAAAATCCGTTTGATCCGCTGAATACAGGCATCGATTTGCACCGTACTGACAGGACGCTTCTCGAGTGCTCGAATCAATCCACGGCGCAGTTTTTCTTCATCAAAGTTCTCGCGCTGGCCGTTGCTCTTTACCACCCGCGGCATCACGAGCTCCGCCGACTCGTAGGTGGAGAATCGCTGATCACAATCTGGACACACCCGACGCCGCCGAATCTGTGACCCCTCGGCATGGAGACGTGAGTCAATGACTTTGGTATCCAGTGCCTGACAAAACGGGCATCGCATCAGATGCGCCCCTCATGTTGTGCAGAGCTACCGAGTGCTCCGCGTTTGCTTTGCAGATCAAACAACAATACGCCAGTGGCCACACTGACATTTAAACTCTCAATCTGACCACACATGGGAATGGCAACCAACGCATCACAGACCTCACGGGTCAGCCGGCGAAGACCTGTCCCCTCGGCACCCATCACCAGGGCCATCGGGCCGCCATCGACGATCTGCGTCAACTGGCCTTCCGACTCACCGGCGGCACCCACAACCCAATAACCCAATTCCTGTAACCCCCGGAGGCAAGCGCAAGATTAGTCACGCGCACCACGGAATGAGTTCACTGGCGCCCGATGATGTTTACGTGCTACCTGATTCAGTGGTGCAGAATTGTCTTTGGGAACGACCACGGCCGCCACTCCAAAGGCCTCGGCAGAACGCAGGCATGCGCCAAAATTGTGTGGATCTGTGACGCCATCGAGCACAAGTACCAGCGGATTTTGATCCCATCAAAACAATGGGCAAAGCATTTTCAGGTTCCATCTCACGTGGGCGGGACATGGCCAATACACCTTGGTGATTTGCCTCACCTGAGGGCAGGGACTCATCAGAGACCCGTGTGGCCACTTCGCGAACCGCGATGCCTGTGGCCTGTGCCTCGATCATCAAGGCCTGCAATCGTGCCTCACGCACACCGGTGCGGATCCAAATCTGAAACACGGCCGGTCCGAACGAGTGCGCGAACCGGATCACACCGCAAACAACCCACTGCTGTGCCTCCGGATTCACCCTGCGGCCGACGTCGTGCGCTCATCGTTGGCCTTTCCTCGGCTTACTGGACTTTCCGGTCTTGGCATCTTTTCGTCCCTTACCTGGAATATTGCCGTCCTTTAAACGCGAACGCACCGAGCTCTTTTGCACGCGTCCAGTCCCGCCACCTGCAATCGCAAAGTCGATTCGGCGTGATTCAAGATCCACACGCGCGACCGTCACTTTGACCGAGTCCGCTAACCGATAGACTTGACGCGTCCGCTCACCGAGCAACGTGTGTTGCGCCTCGTTGAACACCCAATAATCCGGTGGTAATTGCGTCACATGCACCATGCCCTCGACGAACAATTCATCGAGCAAGATGAACAAACCAAAGCCTGCCACACCGGTAATCGTGCCCTGGTATTCCTCACCAAGCTTCTCGCGCATGAACTGGCACTTCAGCCATTGGCCAACATCCCGACTGGCTTCATCGGCACGTCGTTCCGTCATCGAGCAATGTTCGCCCAATGCGACCATACGCTGCATATCAGGCAAGCCATCTCGCACCAAACGTGATGCGTCCTCTTGTGCTCCGGTCTGGATGATCCGCTTCAACAATCGGTGGACCGTCAAATCCGGATAGCGCCGAATCGGCGAAGTGAAATGGGTGTAGTGGTCATAGGACAGACCAAAGTGACCGATATCGGGATCTGGCGCATATTTCGCCTGCTGCATTGAACGCAGGATCATCGCTTGAATCAATGCAAAGTCAGGACGCTGATGCGCTTGCTCTAAAAGACTTTGATAGTCAGCGGGTTCTGGTTTTTCGCCGCCACCGAGGCCTAATCCCATCGAACCCAAGAACTGTCGGAGTGCCGCCAAACGCTCATCACTGGGCCCTTCATGGATCCGATACAGCGTGGGTAGTTTGAATTTCTTCAAACAACGGGCAGCTGCAACGTTGGCCGCCAACATGCATTCCTCAATCAGCTTATGGGTCTCAAGCCGCTGCGCAGGAGCCACACCGGTGATCTTGCCGCGCTCGTCAAAGCTAAATTTCGGTTCAACTGAGTCGAAATCGAGCGCACCGCGATCTTCGCGCGCGGCCCGTAACATCCGATAGAGGCTGAACAGTTGACCGATGTTCTCGCCAACTTCGGCAGAGACGAAGTGGTCAGACTGCGTCAACTGTGCAATGAGACCCGCGTGGTCCAAATCAGAGGCACCCACCGCATCGAGCGCATCCTGAACTTGGTTATAGGTCAACCGGGCCTTGGAGCGGAAGACCACTTCGTGGAACCGGTATTTCGAGACACGACCAGTGCTCGCGATCTCCAAGGACACTGCCAGCGCCAAGCGATCGACATCAGGATTCAGTGAGCAGAGGCCATTGGAGAGTGTCTCAGGCAACATCGGAATCACTTCGCTCGGGAAGTACACCGAAGTGCCCCGCTCTATCGCCTCGCGATCGAGTGCTGAGTTCTCAGTCACATAGTGCGCCACATCAGCAATCGCGACCCACAAGGTCCACCCCGCCTTACCATTGGGAATAGCACAGACCGCATCGTCAAAGTCTTTGGCATCCGCCCCATCAATGGTAACAAAGGGTAAATCGCGCAGATCGAGTCGCGTATCCGCTACCCTTGGATCAATCTCAGCACCAAATGCGGATGCCTGCGCAATCGCCTCATCAGAGAATTGGTGCGGCAGATCATGGGTCCGTACCGCGACCTGAACCTCGATTCCTGGATCAGATGCCGCACCGACAATATCCACCACATGCCCAACAGGCTGGCGGTTATGCTCTGGATAGGAGTCGAGTTCCACCACAACATACTGGCCGAACTTGGCACCATGGATCCCCGATTCTGGAACCAACACCTCGTGTAAGAACCGATCATCCTCCGGTGTTACAAAATTCACTCCAGCCTGCTCGCGCAGTCGCCCAATCAGGCGCGTGACTTTCCGCTCGATCACCTCGACGATGCGCGCTTCACGCTTATTTCGGGTGCTTTTTGAGGGCGGCATCGCGGCCACCAAGACCCGATCACCGTGATAAACCTTGCGCATTTGCCGGTCGTGCAGATACAAACTCTCCGATCCATCATCCGGTTCAAAAAAACCAAACCCATCACGGTGCGCAACCACGCGTCCGGATAACAAGCCCGCACGATCAACAAGTACGTAGCGCCCGATGCGATCTGCAATGATTTGACCATCGCGTGTCATCGCGGAAAGACGGGCAAACAGCCCATCTCGATTGGCGTCGATGGTTTGTGTGAGTACAACAAGTTCTTCAAATTCCAACGGTCGGCCGGCTTCCTCCAGAAGCTGCATTAACCATTGGCGTGAGGCCACTGGGCTCTCATAACGGGATGCTTCCGCATCACCATAGGGATCAGACATAGTTTCTCCTTTCAATGCCTGCAATAATGGCGGTCGAACCTCCGGAAGTCACGCGTCGCCAAAAGTTGAGATATGAGCAAACGTAAACTCACACGTCAGCAGGCGTGGCGAATTGAAAAAATTCAGAAAGAACGACTCGATCGTGCGACCCGTCATAAGACCGAGGTTGAGGAGCTATTGGTCGCCGGCGAACTCGGCCAAGAGCAAAGTGGGCGCGTTGTCGCACGCTTTGGCAAACAGGTTGAAGTCGTGCCCGTGGATTCACTTGGGCAGCCACGTGGTGAAGCCGTTCGCTGCCACCTGCGCGCCAATCTCACCACACTGGTGACCGGTGACGCCGTTGTGTTTCAAAGTAGTGATGATGCGGCCATTGTCACCGCCTGTGAAATGCGTCGAAACGTCCTAGAACGCCCTGACTCACGTGGTGTATTAAAAGCGATGGCCGCCAACATTGATCAGATCGTGATCGTCACCGCGCTGGAACCTGAGCCACAGCCGGAATTACTTGATCGCTACCTCGTGGCAACTGAAGTCGCCGGAATTCCGCCCATCGTTGTCATTAACAAAGTCGACCTGATGCGAGCATCCGATGCGCATCAGCAGTTTTTGTCGGCCATTCAGAATTTGTATGAAGTCATTGGCTACACGGGCGTGCAGGCCCCCACCAAAGAGTCCGATGGACTCGATGCGCTCTCTGCACATCTGATTAACAAAAGTTCTGTCTTTATTGGCCAGTCGGGTGTCGGTAAATCAAGCCTTGTGCAAGCCTTGCTACCGAGCGAAGACATTCGGGTGGGCCACCTGCATAAGCAAACGCGTCTGGGTCGCCACACGACCTCGACAGCGCGGCTCTATGCCTATGCAGCAGGCGGTTCGATCATTGACTCACCGGGCATTCGGGATTTTGGACTCGAGCAGATCTCGCGGACCGATGTGGAACAGGGATTCATTGATATCCGCGAATTTTCAGATCATTGTCGCTTTCGAGATTGTCGCCACCGACATGAACCGGGATGCGCAGTGCGCGACGCGGTCGAGAAAGGCAAACTTTCGAGACGTCGACTCGCATCATTTCAGCGCATTCTTGAGACCTTAACGGGAGGAAATGCATGAGCATTTTGCGAAACCTAAACACGCTCAGCCAGCAGATTCTGCCTGGCCATTTGCTGTCACGGCTGACAGGCCACATCGCCTACTGTGAGATTCCGCAGGTCAAAGATCGCTTAATCGCCGCATTCATCAAACAGTTTGAAATCAATATGGATGAGGTGGCGGATACCGATCTGTCAGCCTACCCGCACTTTAATGCATTTTTTACGCGCGCACTGAAACCAGGTATCCGCCCACTGGCAGGTACAGGGCATCTCGCGTCACCTGCAGATGGTGCAATTCTGACTGCCGATCGTCTTGGCGAGAACACCCGGTTGCAGGCCAAGGGGCATCAGTTCAGCCTTTCTGAGTTGTTTGCGACCGATGAATACAATCAGTCCTATCAAGACGGACAGTTTGTGACGATTTACTTGTCGCCGAAGGACTACCATCGGGTGCACTGCCCAATGGATGCAGAGCTCAAGCACATGACCTACGTCCCTGGACGTCTGTTCTCGGTGAGCGGCGCGACAACGACAGCCATCCCAACGGTCTTTGCAAGAAATGAGCGCGTGATCCTCCATTTCAAAGGTGACCAAGGGCCTTTTGCAATGGTTCTGGTTGGCGCCATGCTCGTTGCGTCTATCGAGACACCCTTTGCTGGAATCATTACGCCACCGGGGCATACGGTGCATCATTGGAACTACCATCGGGGCGCACATTTAAAATTTGCCCAAGGCGATGAGGTGGGTCGCTTTCAGTATGGATCCACCGTCATTATGGTGTTGCCAAAAGAGGGATATCAATTGCACCAACATTTAGCTGATGAACAGCCGGTGCGTGTGGGCGCATCACTCGGCCAACGCTAAGCTGACCGAGTGATGCGGACAGGGTGGATTAATTTCCGCCCATTGGATCGTTCAGATACCGGAAGAAGTTAGACTGCGGGTCAATCACCAGCAGGTCATCCTTACCAGAGAATGAACTTCGATAGGCCTGAATCGAACGATAGAACGCGTAGAATTCCGGATTTTGGTTGAATGCATTGGCATAAATTTCTGCCGCAATCGCATCCCCTTCACCGCGAACCTGCTGCGCTTCTCGATACGCATTCGCCTCAATGACCGTCTTTTGACGATCAGCATCCGCCTCAATCCCTTCGGCCAACTCGCGACCACGAGCACGATGATCGCGCGCTTCACGCTCACGCTCTGTACTCATGCGCGCATAGACAGCAGTCGATACCTCTGGTGGCAGATCAATCTTCTTCACACGAACATCGGTCACGTGAATGCCGAGTTCATCCATCGCGATTTGGTCAAGATCTTCGCGAATCTCAGCCATCAGCGCATCCCGCTCACCAGAGTCCACTTCGCCACGGTCATGAACCAAACTTATTTCGCAGTCCATTGTCGACGCACGCGAGGCGAGTGGACTATTCATGGCGACTCATCACCACCTGTTGCGGTGTAAAACGTCCTGCATCTGCAGCACGCCACTTGACGAACGGGTCGACAATCAACGCTTTCTTCTCTGCGGTGAGATAGGCGCTGCTTCCGCATCAATGTAATCAAACGTGCTTCAAAGCGACGCACGTCGTTGACCACAGGGATCTTGAAATAAGTCCTGGTTGGATATCCGTCTCAACGACACCCGAACTTCAAAGCACAGCGCGCTCACGCTCGTTAACCACATACAGGGAGTTCGAGATAATCCCCAGCGCCACTACTAAAGCCAATTACAATGGCCATCTGACGTCATTGTAGATATCCATTTCTTGAGTCACCGGGCTGGCATCGGATTTATTAATGACTTGATCTATCGGTGATCGAATGTCACTCGACGTCATCCACCACTTGCTGCTGATGACGACGGAGCCAGCCGACGGCTGTGACAAACCACCCGATTCTGGTTAATGATTCCCGGGTAGCCTGTCTGACAATGCGATCAAGCGGCAGATACATGATGTTCGATCAGGATCCACATCCACCCATCACCTTTGATGAGCGTTGCATCACCTCTTGCACCGAATCAATATACAAACATGACGCGTTACCTCAGCGCCTTGTCGTACTCAGCCAGCAGCTTCAGGAGGCGATCAGCCTCTGTGAGCCTGAGCCGGCCTGCTCACGTGCGCATTGGCTTCTTCCAGGACACGTTGCGCACGACCACGGGCCTCAGGGATCCACCATTGGCGTAAGCCTCCGCCTGATTCTTCGGCGCTGCTCGTCCTCACGCGCTTTAATCCCGTCATCAGATACGGCCTGGAGTATGACTTGGTGGCTGACTGTTCTCGAGTTCACTTTGACCGCACGAGTCCAGCAACATAGGTATCAAGTAATTCTATAAACGCCCCTTGTGCGTCAGGCCAATAATACTCACGGCCGGAAATCCCATCAGTCATTTCAGACGATCAACCACATGGCGAAGCGCTGGATCTGTCGCGCATGCGACGGCGTCACTTCTCAGGTTCACGCGAACCAGCGGGTAGTGGTCCAGGTCAACGCATATATAAACGTCGCATCAACGATGTTTTCATCTTCCATCAACATCACCTTGCGCGGTATGCGTCCGTACCTGGGTCACATTCCACTTTATTGGCTTCCTCAATTAAAGGGAGCATTCAGCGAAGACCCGGAGTCTTTGTCTCTAAGAACAGCCAAAGGCGGAGAACGACAGCGCGCTCTTGCCTCATCAACCTTGTAGAGACCGAGTGCGCCATACTGGCAAAACCACAGAGATAGACACCCAATCAGCGCTGGGAGAGGAATTCCAGTCCCCATTACCGTACCATCACCACCGGATCCAGAGCCACCGGAGCGGCCCCGCACCAAACAGACCATTTAGGCCATCGCGCAGCTTCTTTTACCACCTCATCTAAATCAGGTGGGTGGCAGTCATTCCAGTTGCCGCCGCTACCCCAGGGAGTCGCGACCGTTGTTTCCGGGCTCATTTCAAGCCATGTGGACTCCTTTGGTTACAAGATATCTACTGCCCCTATCATAGGGGCAGAGATTCGCATTTCCACTCAAAAGTTGATCAGTGTTGAAGTATTTGTGAAAGGAATAACTGGGTCCGGTCATTTTCCGGATGATTGAAGAAGGTCTCGGGATCGTTTTGTTCAACAATTTGACCCGCATCCATAAAGATCACGCGGTTCGCCACTTTGCGTGCAAAGCCCATCTCATGGGTTACGCACAACATGGTCATGCCATCTTCAGCGAGGCCGACCATCACATCGAGTACTTCTGCAATCATCTCTGGATCAAGTGCGGAAGTCGGCTCATCAAACAGCATCACCCGCGGATTCATGCACAACGAGCGCGCAATCGCAACGCGTTGCTGCTGACCACCGGATAACTGGCCCGGATATTTAAGGGCCTGTTCAGGGATCTTGACGCGCTCAAGGTAGCGCATGGCGATTTCTTCGGCTTCCTTTTTTGGCGTCTTGCGGACCCAAATAGGTGCCAAGGTGCAGTTCTCGAGCACCGTCAAATGAGGGAATAAATTAAAATGCTGAAACACCATTCCCACTTCACGCCGGACATCATTGATGTGCTTGGTGTCCTCCGTGAGCTCGATGCCGTCAACGACAATTAATCCCTCTTGGTGCGTCTCGAGCCGGTTGATGCAACGGATGAGCGTCGATTTACCCGATCCCGACGGGCCACAGATGACAATCCGCTCTCCCCGCTTCACATCCAACTCAATATCTTTCAATACGTGGAACTGGCCGTACCATTTGTTTAAACCATCAATTTTGATAATGGTGTCACCCAGCTCGACCTGACTGATCTGCGTTTCGGTGGTCATGCGTCATTTCTCCGCGATGTATCGAGTTTGCGTTCTAAATTCTGGCTATAGCGGGACATGCCATAACAGAACATCCAGAAAATAAAGCCTGCAAAGAGGTACCCCTCAATGTCGTATCCATTCCACTCAAGCGAGCGCGCTGCTGTTTGCGCCATATTCAGTAAGTCTAAAAGCCCGATAATCGAGACCAACGAGGTATCTTTGAACAAGGCAATAAACGTATTCACAATCGATGGAATCGAAATCTTCAGTGCTTGCGGCAAGATGATGAAAATAGTCCGCTTCCAGTACCCGAGGCCAAAGGGTTTTCTCATCCGCTTCATATTGTCCTTTCGGAATGGTCGGGACAACCCGGCCACGAACCGCTTCTGCAGTGTATGCAGATTGAAACAAGGTGATCCCTATCATCGCGCGCAACCTTGTCGAACTCAACACCCGCTGGGAAGAAGAGAGGCAGCATGACTGAAGCCATGAACAAGATCGTGATCAAGGGCGTGCCGCGCCAAAATTCAATGTAGGTCACGCAAAGTGCCCGAATCACCGGCAATTCCGAGCGGCGGCCCAAGGCCAGCAAAATACCAATCGGCAAGGCAAAGACAATACCGACAAATGCAAGTGTGAAAGTCAGTAAAAAGCCACCCCATTGCGTGGTGTTGGCAACCGGGATACCAAATGAACCACCATGGACGATGTAATAAAACACCACTGGGAATACAAACAATAACAATCCACCCAGGATGTCTTTACGTGGAGTCCGGTCCATCATCAAGGGAATCAACAATCCGAAAAACAGTACGAACATGCTGATTGGGCGCCAGACCTGATCCGGATTTGAACCGAAATACAGGCCAAACAGAATTTGCTCTAAGCGGACGTTAATGAACGTCCAGCATGCACCGGCCTTGTTGGCATCACAAACCGAGCGATCAGTACCCGTCCAATTCGCATTGATAATGGCCCACTCAATAAATGGAGGCACATACATCACAATCAGATACAAAAACACCAAGGTGGTGATGGAACTGGTGACTGAGTTAAATAAGTTTTGCTTGATCCAAGCTACTGCGCCAACCGCATTCGATGGTGGCGCACGATCCGGCATAGGCACAAAGGTTTTCACATCATTGGCCATGGTCTTATCGCTCCGACAACTGCACGCGGCGGTTGTACCAATTTAAAATCGCCGAGGTGATCAAACTCAAACACTCATACACTGCAATCGTCATCGCAATAATGATCAACGCTTGGCCCGTATTGTTGAGGGTAATACCAGCCCAAACAGCAACCAGTTCCTCGTACCCAACCGCCACAGCAAGCGATGAGTTTTTCGTCAGATTCAGGTATTGACTGATCGTAGGCGGGATAATCACACGCAACGCTTGCGGGATGACCACCAATGAGATCGTGTCTTTGCGGGATAGACCTAATGCATGCGCTGCTTCAGTCTGACCGTGTGAGACCGACTGAATCCCAGCGCGGACATTCTCAGCAATAAACGCAGACGTATAAATCATCAGTGCAGGCCTGGCTAAAAAGTGGCAACGGCAGTTGGCCGCCGCCCTTGAAGTTAAAGCGACCAAGAATCGGTTCATCAAAGCCCAGTGAGCCACCCCAAGATACAGCGGGTATCCGCCAACATTAAGAGCAGGCGTATTGGTCAAAACGCAGCGGCCGCTCACCCGGTCGCTTCGAAACGCGCACGCGCACGGCGTAAAACATAGCAAACCGACAATCAACGCGACCAACAGCACGAGCCGATAGTTGACCCAAGCCACTCTCAACCACTGGCGTTGGAAGAAATGGAAGCCACGCGCATTGGTAAAACACACCCATCTCGATGGAATCTTTTAGGCATAGCAAACTCGGCAAGGAAAATCGCAAAATTCAAAACATGATTTGCAGGAGCAAAGGGTGTTTCGGAACATCTCGATATGTAAGCGCGACTTTCGATGCCAGCCAATTGGGCGATAAACGCACATTACCAACAAAAAAGCCACAATATCGTCGCCGCAATGATGCCCAATGCAGCCCACAAGAATGGTGTTCTGAGATGCCGATGAAAACACCTCGAGATGAATCGTTTCACCGGGCGTAAAATCTAAAGACAGGGCTGAAGCCCACCTTGAATCCAGCACGACCTCATGGAAAGCTGCGCTGGTCACAGGTACCGCGCGCATTGAGGTTTTCAATTGTGGTTTCAAAAATTGAATAGCCACCACCGCCACCACGAGCACAAGCGCCAGATTTGAACAACAAGTGCGCGGACTTTGGGGTCACGATGCAAAGGAATTCAGGTACGGTCTGCGCCCGACTCTCCAGCCAGTGAAAGACCGGGCTTTGCGCGATCTGTATATCACTCAATTAACGAATTGGTGGTGCGTAAGCACACCGCCACGTGTCCACAAATCGTTGACCGATCCAGTACGTGGGATACCAATTATGGCTCGACCGTACGCGCATAGTTTCGCCGTAGTTACCAACTTTGTGTCCGCGTTGTGCCCAATCCGCTGGCAAACTGACATTTCGCCATGTTGCCTTCCACACCGAGGATACGTGCCCACATCAGGATTCGGTGGGTTGGCTTTCATTGAATCGGCATTCAGCGACGCGTTGCCCGCCTCTTCTGCGTTGACATTCAACGCATACAGCGTGAACGCCACAATATCCATCACTGTGGTGTCACGCCTGACCAGACCACAGGTCAAGGAGGCTCTTTTGAGATCGTTTCGGGCAACAGTACTGCTCCTGCTGGATCTTTCATTTCCGTACAGCGCGTAGCTGCGACTTATCGGGAGGTCAGTACATCACCACCTTGAAGCCTTCACGTGTTTACATGTTGACGTCTCGTAACCAACTGGCCGAAATCCATGTTATTTATTGCGAGTAGTCAGCCAATATTCAGCTCAGTCGATTGTACCTGCCTGCATAATTACTCGCACCATCAGCTCAAGCGCCGATGAAATACAGGTCACTACTTGGCCATAAATCGCCGGCATGATGCCAGATTGTAATAGTGGAAATTCAAACCAAGCGACGCGTCACGCCGTCAGCGTGTGCGTGGTGTTGCGCGGGGAGGACATCGACTTCACCTGATGCGAGGCGTGTGTCTTTGGCTGTCAGCGAGTATAAATGTAACTGCTGGCATCGCCAAACACAGCTGCGGCAATCCGCATCACGGATTGCTGCCGTCAATACCAACCATGCGGCCAGCGTCATTCGGCCGGAAAGCCGGGCACGCCGCCACTCCACGCCACATTTGGGCTCGCCGCGGGCTTTGACATCATCGAGTCGCTGCCCCAGCCTGCGACACAGCAAAACAGCAGCCGCAGGCGGCGTTGCAACACAAACGTATTTTCATGGATACACTCCTGGATAAACGGTTGTTTAATTTCTGCAGGCCTTCATTATTCTTGACGCACTGTTTTTCTCTTAACACTTATACCATCTGAAAATAGGCGCGTGCCCGCCGCCATTGGCAAAACCTAGCACTGGAGGCCCCAGTCACACAAACAGCACAACTAACTGGGCGAAATTTTTAACTTGTTAGTGCACTTTTTGAATTAAAACCGATCACCAGATTATTTCATGTTCGACCAGTGCTGTGCCGACTAGCACAACGATAGCACCCATCAGGCCCCAAACGCTGGAGCGCGCCTTGATGAGCCGATCATTGGCAACATAACCACGGTACCGCTGAACTCAATGCTCATACTACGCAGCCTCACCGGAGCGCAAACATCACCAGCGTCATACCGACACCCATACCAATAAAACTGCTGCGAAGTCTACCCAGAGATGTATGTGCTCAGTCCACATAGCGTGGACCGCTGCTTTCGGAACTGTTGGATCCTCATAAGTCAGCAACAACGCAAAGCAGCCCAGCAGGACGCGAATAGCAGACCCCGCAATCAGGTCGACACCCTGCTCCATCAGCGGACCGCGAGACAACGGGGCCCACCTGCTGTCATGGCCGCCGAAGAAGGCCAAGTGATGCAGGCCCGGGGTAGTGGGCCGTGAACAACATCCAAAGAGGTTCCTCGCCTGAACGTCTGCGCCCAAGCGCAATGGCCCACACCATGATGCCTGCGCAGTCACCAATAAACGGCCGATCAGCACCATTAATTGGCAACACTTCATCCAGGAACCCTCACGCCAAACAACGCAGCCAAGGGGCGTGGGCGCAAACATCATGGCATTACGGCGCGGGTACGCGCGTAAGCCAGCAAATGAAAGGTGTCTCAAGATAAATACCGATCAGGCCAGACACCACAGAGTGGCAACACATCAGCAAGCGACTAATTAATTTACCAGATAAATCGATCAACCAGGTGCTGCGGAGAGCACAGTCGCCATCATCAGCATCGAATGCGATTAAACCGAATGGCACCGGTGCGCGATGGCGCAACCGCAAGCCCGCCTGTTGCCGACAGACAGACGCGACAAAGCCGCTATTTCCTTGGGTGGGCATTTACCCAGTCGAGGTCATCCGGGGATGGGTGGATAATCACCCCTCATCACCTCGAGTTTCGCAAGGTGCGTAAAGATTTCCTGATCCTCCTAAGCGTTTCTCGGCGGCGCTCAGCGTATCGCGTGGCACAGTCACCAATCTTGCCAAATCGATTTCAATCAAGCCCAGTAAGCCCTTGGCTAACTGGGCGCGGATCAACGCAACCACTGGGAAGAGGTCGGATTTTTTTCTTGCCATGAAATCGAAAATCAACACGCTCAGCGTCAGCACCACGTGCAACAGCATTGGCAGACACCATGTCTCGAACTTGAGACAAACGCTCCGCCTGCTGGCGTTTCGTCCGTTCCTGCGCTGAGCGCTTGGTCTTTTACTTTTTCGCCTCTCGCGCCTTTTGCTGGGTTTCAGCTAGGCTCTCCTGAACACTTGGAATGCTGGTTGTTGCCTCAACACGCTTGGCGTACGTGTTTTTCTTCACTTTTTCTTTTTGTCTGCGACACCCGGGCGAGAAGCTGATCCTGTAATGACTTGCCCTTACTCATGGGATAGTCCTGATAATAGGATTCCGCAAGATCTTCAAAACGCGTGTACTGGCCTAGGAATGCAAGCCCTGACAAGATCAATCAGATGATTTCATTGCTTACCGATAATGATACCGCTGTGCCACTATCTTCCCCAGGTGTTTCTCGTTGTAGACTTCATCGCGATAAATGGAAACCAAATAACATCAGCGTCCTGGTGATCCCTTCTGAATTGTGCGTAACAGTCCCGCTTGCAACCCATGACCATGCGCCGCGACGGTTAGATCAAAGCAGCGCTCGAGCACGCCGCATTATTGATTGGATGGGAATCCCAACTGGCCACGGAGTCGAAGAGAGGCACCGTGGCGACCCGACTTCCCGGGCCAAGAAGCCGCGCTTCACACCAGCCCTCTGCAGTCAAAATTCGATGATCCGGCGTGCATTGCAGGCTCAGCCCAGACGTAGTTTGCAAACCCAAGACCATCTTTTCGCCGACTTCCCACACTAATTCAGCAGTGGCCTCGACGCACTGACCAGCGGCATCGACAGCGACGACTTTTGGCGATTGCCCAACCAGTTCAGAAACGGGAGTTTGTTGGCCATTTGCCAACAGCACTAATGCGTCACCCGAAACGCATTCACGAAGATCAGACATCACGGGTCGTTTATTTGGACGCTGCTCTAAGGATCGATTTAACTGCGACAATGCAACAACTGGACAGTTCAACTCTTTGGCAAGCGCCTTGAGTGATCGAGAAATCTCAGAAATCTCGCCCGCGCGATTCTCGCTGCCACCGGCGACCTGCATCAGTTGGATATAGTCAATCATGATCATGCCAAGACCATCAGGATGCTGCCGAGCGATCCGACGCGCCCGAGAACGAAGCTCTGTTGGGGTCAAGGCAGGCGTATCATCAATATACAGTGGCTTTTCATTCAGTAAGCTAAATGCCGAGGTCAACCGAGGCCAATCTTCATCGCTGAGTTTTCCCGTCCGCACCTTGGTCTGATCAATTCGGCCAAGCGATGACAGCATTCGCATCACGATGGCCTCACCCGGCATCTCCATAGAAAAGACGAGCGTCGGCTTTTCGGCCTTGATGATGCACGCTTCAACCAAACACATGGCAAAGGTGGTCTTACCCATAGAGGGCCGACCCGCCACAATCACCAGATCAGAGGGCTGAAGGCCCGCGGTCATGTCATCCAACTTGCGGAAGCCTGTTGAGACTCCGGTGATTGCAGAATCAGACGCATAGAGTTCGTCGATCCGCTTCAAAGCGACCTTCAAATAGTGGTTTACCGCTTCCGGACCACCGCGCGAGGGACGCTCCTCACTGATCTTGAATACCTTGGACTCTGCCTCATCCAAGATCTCGCTGACACTCCGGCCAGCGGGGCGGCGCGCATTTTCCGATAACTCGCCAGCCACCCGGATCAGTTGGCGAAGCACCGAACGATCACGAATGATTTCTGCGTATGCGGCGACATTGCTTGCACTGGATGCACTGGCTGCAAGCTCAGATAAATAGCCCAAACCACCGGCGTTCTCCGCCTCATCCATTACATTGAGTTGCTCGGAGATTGTCAGGACGTCCACAGGGCGACCACGCTCGGCCACACGAACCATCGCCTCAAAAATCAAGCGATGTTCTGGCACATAAAAATCCGCGGCCGTCACCATCGACGCGACATCGTCAATCGACTGCGCATCCAACAATAAGCCGCCAAGCAAAGACTGCTCAGCTTCTTTCGAATGTGGCGGTGTTTTCAGTTGCTCAATCGCCGAATCGGTCGCAGTCATGGTTTCTCCAAAAGGGCCCGACATCATACTCAGGGAAGCGGGTTTCGACCAACCTCACGGAGTAATGTTGTTAACCGCGCATCAGAAATACGCACCCGTATCGCGGTCTCGCCGAATTCATTTGCACTCTCCGCGAGCACATCTGCCTCTTGATACAACCGAGCTCTGAGTTTGCCCTCCTGCGGCGTGAGCGTCAGATCGTGCTCACTAGGGGCCTGACCAATGGCTTCAGCGATCGCATCACGCAAGTCTTCCATGCCCAGGCCGCTGACAGCGGAAATCCAAATACGACCCGCTTCATCCCGCCCCGGTTGGACTTCA
>JAGYIK010000020.1 GCA_018402605.1 Litorivicinus sp.
GACTTACCCTCGAGATGCCCACACCGCTTCGGAAAAGACTGATCTTCGATATGTACGCCGCGAACTCCGGCGGCCTCAAACGTCTGCACCATCCGCTTGACGTGTTGTGTATCACCGTATCCGGTATCCCCATCTGCAATAACTGGTCCCTCAAAGGACCGAACAATCGATTCGAGGCGAGCACCCATCTCATTTAGCGAGATCAATCCCAAATCTGGCAATCCGAAACTTCGCGCAATAGCACCACCACTCGCATAGATCGCCGGACAACCGATATGTCGCGCAATAGCAGCCCCAAGTCCATCATAAACGCCCGGTAAAACGACTAAGCCGGGATCATCTAATGCGTCCATACACACCCTTATTGTTAACAAAATTGTCGAATAACTGACGAATAATCCAGAAAATACTTGGATAAATCCAGAGATTATCTCGCATCCTGTTGACAATCTACCATGCAAGGATAGAAGCTATGAATGGAGCAGCTCCGGTTGTCTCTAGGTTCGAACTAAAACTCTAATAACAAGGGGAACACAATGATTCCTAATCATATGATTAAAAAATTGGCCCTTGCGGCCTGTGCCTCACTGGTGCTGTCGACTACCGCTATGGCGGCGTCACACAGTGGCGGGGAGAAAAAGAAAGATGGAATTGACTTCTCGAAGAAGCCAATCGAGGTCGTGATTCACGCGTCATATGGTGGCGGCACCGATGTCACAGCACGGATGATGATGATTCGCTCCCGCCGCAACCTGGATACGGATATGTTCGTTTCAAGTAAACGTGGGGGATCTGGCGGACAGGCACAAAACTATGTGCTCTCCAAGCCAGCTGATGGCCATACGATCATTGCGCTGACGCAGTCGCATCTGTACACCATGGCTCAGGGCAAATCGGATATGAAAATTGATGATATTGTCGGGATCGCTCGGGCCATGGATGACCCAACCTTCCTCGTTGTGGGTGCGAAGAGTGAAGCCAAAACACTCGAAGACTTGATCGCCATGTCGAAAAAGCGCGCTCTGAATTTTGGTGTCGCACAGGTCGGTGGAACAGAGCACATTGGTCTTGCTCAACTGGGCAAAGAAGCTGGTATCAACTTCAAAGTGGTTCCATTCGGCTCTGGCGGTGAGATGCTGACAGCGCTTCTTTCCGGAGCTATCGATGCAACACTACCTAACGTCAGTGAAGCGGTAACACTGGTTGCTGACGGTTCAGTAATACCACTTGTGCTGATGGCAGAAGAACGTCTGGACGACTACCCAGATATTCGTACCTCATACGAAATGGGTTACCCAGTGAAAACCTCCACGACCCGCGGATATGCCGTACTCGCGACCACTCCGCAACCTGTAATCGATGCTCTATCTGAAGCATTGGTTAAAGCCATGAAACACGAAGTCTTTGCTAATTATCTCGCAACAGCCGGATTAAAGGTGGACTCCAGTGTGGCTGGAACCGAAGTATGGGATAAGCACTTGAAAGAAGAGTACGTGAAAGCCTCTGAAGCTCTCAAAGAACTTGGCATTATCAAGTAATCGATTTGGAGATTGATGATGACCGAACAACAACCCGCATCATCTCCACCTCTCAGTGATGCACGAGCCATTGGGCTCGTGCATCCAGTAGACTTGGTGGTGAGCCTGATCATCCTGTCCGGCGTGGCGTTTCTATTTTACGAAACCACGCAGTTCGACGAAGTATCACCAATATTCGCACAAAATATCCAGCCATCAATGTACCCACAGATTGTTCTGACGGTCATTGCCATATTCGCATCACTCATGCCTTTTGAGCATCTTTTGCTGGCCAAGAAAGGCACGGATATCGATAAAGAACGACGTCACGCTATCCATCCGCTCACGCTCACAACCATGGCATTTTTGGTGGCCGTTGTTGCGGCAGCCGAGATACTTGGCATGTTGCTCACGATGATCGTGATTTGTTTACTGATGCCGAGACTTTGGGGGCTTCGTAAGCTCACCCACATTCTGGTTTTTGCAACAGTATTTCCTGTCACCGTAGCACTGGTTTTCTCAAAATTACTCAGCGTGTATTTCGACGCTGGAATTTTTGGTATCGCACTCTAATCACAAAATAAAAAGGTGTAGCACATGGATCCCATCATTCAGGGCTTTTCGCTTCTTCTTGAGCTCGACAACATCATACTCATTACTCTTGGCGTGTTGATTGGGGTGATGGTAGGCGCTCTGCCCGGCTTGAGTTCTCCGATGGCCATCGCATTACTTACTCCATTCACTTTGTCCCTTGAGCCGATTCCAGCTATTGCGATGCTGGCCGCATTGTACTGCGCCGGTACCTTCGGTGGATCGATCACCGCGATCTTAATTAATGCACCGGGCGCGCCACCCTCGGTCGCAACCGCACTCGATGGTTATCCAATGGCGAAGCGCGGTGAAGCAGGACGAGCACTCGGATTAGCGACTGTGGCGTCAGTCTGTGGAGGGGTTATCAGCTTATTCGTCTTTATCGTCGCCGCGCCAACACTTGCAGCCATCGCGCTTCAGTTTCGACCACCGGAATATTTCGCATTAGCTGTATTCGCTCTATCCATGCTCGCTGCGATGACAGGAAAAAGTTCTTTAAGGAATTTGATCGCCGGCGGCGTTGGTGTGTTGCTTGCGACCATCGGAATTCACCTGACAACGGGCGTGGAGCGATTCACTTTCAATGTGCCCGAACTCGATGAAGGCATCAGCTTCGTCCCTGTGCTGATCGGACTGTTTGCAATGGGCGAGCTTCTCAGCCAATCCAGCACCCTGAATAAAGTTGTCGAGCAGATTCAGGCAAAAACCATGAAATTGCCAACCTGGGCAGAACTCAAGAGTCTTAGAAATTGTATTCTTCGGTCTTCAGGCATCGGCACCTTTATCGGTATCTTGCCTGCTGAAGGGTCAACAGTTGCGGCAATTGTTGGTTACAACGAAGCCAAACGTTTCAGTTCAAAAAAAGAAGAGTTTGGGACCGGAACGCCTGAAGGAATCGTTGGCCCAGAGGCGGCCAATAACGCGGCGGCAGGTGGCGCGATGGTTCCGACGCTTGCGCTTGGTATCCCTGGATCTGGCTCTACTGCCTTGATCCTCGCTGCCTTGATCATGCATGGATTTCGACCAGGTCCTTATTTACTCAATGAAACACCGGAATTCCTGTATGCCATTTTCGGTGCGATGTTGTTTGCAAACTTTGCGTTCTTGGCGATCGGGCTTGTCGGCGCAAAATTCTTTTCACTCGTGACGCTGGTGCCGAAACAACTCTTGTGGCCCTCAGTGTTTACGTTTGCTGTAATTGGAGCTTACTCATCGAGCTCATCGTTTGTGGATGTTTACGTAATGTTAATTGCGGGTCTCATCGGATTCTTCATGAATCGACATGGGTTTGGTGCTGCTCCACTTGTGATGGGATTGATCCTCGGAAAACTCGTGGAAGAGTCATTTAGTCAATCCATGATCATCTACGACAACGACTTTTTGGCAATGATCGAGAGCCCAATTGTGTTGTTCTTCTTCGCCTTAACATTGTTGAACCTGTCAGCACCTTTCTGGACAGGTTTTAAAAATCGGAAAAAGCAAAATGCAGCTGCCTAACGCCGTTGCTATTCTCACTGGTGCCGCAAGGAATATCGGGCGGGCAACTGCGATTCAGCTGGGGAAAATGGGTTTTCACATCGTATTGCATACCCGTTCTGATGCCGTAAAACTCAATGAGACTGTGGCTTACATCAAGACGTTGGGTGTCCAATGTGAGGGCATTATCGGACCCCTGGATCAACACACCATCCAAAATATGGGCCACATCGCCCGACAAATCGGGCCTTGCCAAATTCTAGTAAACAACGCATCGGTCCGAAAAACAGTGGATTTTCTTGATATGACAATTGAGGAATGGCGTGATGTCTTTTCTATCAATTGCGATGCTCAATTTATGTGCACGCAACACTTCCTCCCAGATCTTCTCAAATCTGGATGGGGACGCGTCATCTGTCTTGGTGGACTGTCAGCCCATACGGGTGCTGTGTCTCGTGCCGCTGTTGTAAGCAGCAAATCAGCTGTACCCGGCTTGGTCCGGGCGCTCGCCGTTGAGTTTGCTGGTCGACATGTCACGTTCAATTGTGTCGTCCCAGGACATATCGAGGTTGAGCGAACGGCAGATGCAGGCGCCCGACTTCAGCATCCAAACTTTGATGGAAAACAAGTTCCCTACGGCCAGCCGGCCGACGTTGCCCGAGTGATTAGTATGCTCTGCGGACCAGACAGTGACTTTATAACGGGACAAACCATTCACGTTAATGGTGGAGCCTACTTGCCGTGACCTATCCGTCGGTAGCAGAACGCATCGCTTATCAGGCGCATAACCCGAGACTAGATATTCCTGCATCAGTTCGAGAGAAACTGCTAGAACTGACTTTAGATGCCTATGGTTTGATGATCGCAGCACGACGCGAACCATACATCACAGCCATTGTGAACTCAGCTTTAGATTCAGGAGAGGCGTTTGCATTCGGCCACCCAGGCCGGTTTACCGTGATGGATGCCTGTCTGATTAATGGTACAGCTGTGCACGGCGAAGACTTTGACGATACCTTTGAAGGTACACCCGTGCATATATCCTCGATTATCGTGCCGGTCATGTTTGCGTTAGCGCAACGAACTGAAATAAACGAACAGACATGGATACGTGCCATGGCTGTCGGGTCGGAATTGATTTGCCGACTGGCCCTGGTTGCACCGACTGCAGTTCATCGCCAAGGATTTCATCCAACTGCCATATTTGGTGTATTCGGAGCAGCACTATCGGCCTCAGTGGTGATGCGACTAACGCCGGAACAAACATCGCGAGCCCTCGGCATCGCGGGATCTATGGCGTCTGGCATCATTGAGTATCTCGCCGAAGGCACCTGGACAAAACGCATGCATCCAGGTTGGGCAGCTAGCGCAGGTGTTCGCGCCGCGGCAATGGCCAAACAAGGCTTTCAGGGACCTCGTACTGTGTTCGAAGGAACGCACGGTGTGTTTAAAGCCTTTGCAGCAGAGCAAGTTCCCAAAGACTTTTCCTATCTTGAACTTTGCCGAAACAGTGGGTACGTAAAGATCTCGCGTTCAAACCCTACGCATGCGGAACCATGACCCAGCCATTCGTCGACTGTGCTTATCACAGCGCGGCACAATGATAGAACCAGATCAAATTGTCTCGATATTGGCTCACGTAGGAGAGGGGACAGTGCAACGCTTATGGGAACCGCCATCCGATGAAGCGGGCGCCGTCAACACCCTACGGCGCGAAATTCTCGGTCCCATACCGTACGCAGGTTTATTTCGATCGCTGCGGCCTCGATGCCTTCACTGAGAAACGACTCGCGTAACCTGATATCGCAGAGGTCACATCAAAGATAAATTATGTCATTAATCCAGAGGACCCCTATCCAGCGGATTACGTTGGCCGCATTGAGATCACCTTGTTGGATGGACAAAGGAAAACGTTTGTTCAGCCGTGCTTGGAGAGGAGTGGTGAAACGCCAGCCAATGACACTAACTGAAATCAGCGGTAACGGCCTTAATCTTGCGTATGGCGGGTTTTCTGAAACGATGCTCGCACAGCGACGATGAGTATCACGAATCTTTCAAAACAACCAAAACATCCGAGAGTGCATTTTAGAACTCGGTCGACTCGGGGAGCACAGTCTATGATTCCACTCGCTTCTGACGCACTAGCAGGGATTCGCGTCATTGATTTATCTAGAGTCCGCTCAGGACCGACTGCTGTAAGACAATTTGCCGGGACTGGGGTGCAGACGTCATTAAAGTTGAGCCACCAGAATCTGTTGGCTGATGGTCTGCTGGTGTTGACGCAACACACCTGACTTCCAGAACTTACAGCGGAATAAACGGAGCATTACCCTGAACCTCAAAACAGTCGAGGGTGTTGAAATTCTCAAATCGTTGCTTAAGACCGCCGATATCGTCATTGGAAAACTTCCGGCCTGACGTTATGATCGTTTAGGGCTGGATTACGAGACGCTGAAAGCATTAAACCCACGACTCATCATGGGGAGTATTTCAGGATTCGGACAGGATGGCCCCTTGGCAAAACGCCCTGGTTTTGATCAGATTGCTCAGGGAATGGGTGGCCTGATGTCAATCTTCACTGGAGAACCTGGCCATGGGCCCAAGGAGAGGGTATTCCAACGCGATTTGTGCGCCGGACTCTTTTGTGCGATGGGCGTTCTAACCGCTCTCATGAACGTGAAAATCCGGGCTGGGCCAATGGGTGCAGACCTCATTATTGCAGTCACAAATTTTCATGCTCGACTTCCGCCGCCCGATGGTTGACCGCGGAAATCTCAAACAAGCTGGCAATGATCACCCCACGAGCATACTGACCGGCGTTTTCCTGACTGCGAACGGTGCGATCACCATTGCCTGCGCCGGAGAGGCTATCTGGCAACGGTGCAAAGGCGCTTGGACATCCGGAATGGATTGATGACCCACGTTTCTGCAAATGCTGGATCGGTCGCAACATCGGCAATAGAACTCAACGCCTTAATTTGAAATTACAGTAAAAGCAGTAATAGTCAGTACTCGCTGACTTGTTACTTGATGATGGGGTGCCCACTGGACCCATTTACGCGATTAACGAAGTTTTTGAGGACTCACAGTAGTTCAGCATCTGGGCATTGCGACAGATGCTGTAACTATTCATTCCGGTCAAACCAAACTCGTCGGACAACCATTCACGATGAGCAGAACACCGAGCCAAATATCCAGCCACCCACCAGAACGTGGAGAGCATACTTTGAAGTGCTTCAGAACTTGGTTACAGCAATATCGATCATCTCAAACAGTGAGCCACATCATTTAAGGAGTTCCCAAATATGGACAAAATGCTTCTCGGATTGACGGAACTACAGGCTATTTGATTTTTAATAATCCGAAAACATAACGCGGTCTCACTTGAGATGTGGACGCCGCAGATGCCATTTTGGATGCATTTGAGTCAAATCCCGATGTTCGCGTGGTTGTTCTCACTGGCGCAGGCGGCAAAGCTTCGTTAGTGGCGCCGACATCTCAAAATTTGAGCAAGAACGCGGATCTGAAGAAGCGGCTCGACATTACAACACGCGCATTCTGAAGCATCTATGAACGCATCGCGCAATTCCCAAAACCAACCATTGCACAAATCGATGGGTTTTGTCTTGGTGGTGGCCTCAACCTCGCTGTCTGCTGTGATATTCGTTTGTGCTCAAGTAAGTCAAAATTTGCCATGCCTGCGCCTAAACTCGCTCTTATCCATTTCCTGCAATCGAGAGACTCATGGCGGCAATCGGTGTCTAACGCAAAATACCTGATGTTTACTGCAGACGAATTGATGCAGAGACTGCATTTCATAAGGGATTTGTGCAAAGTGTCTATGCTGAGGACGAACTTGAAACCGCGCTGGCAGGCGCTCGCTACGCAGATTGGGCAAAATGCGCCGCTGACTGTGAAAAACAATGAAATACATCTCAACGCAGGTTCTGCGGGATCCCGAAAATCGAGACCTCGGAACGATGTGATGCTATGGTAGACGCTCGCTTTGCTAGCGCCGATTACGCAGAGGACGCACTGCCTTTATGGAAAAACGTCCGCCGCAATTTCAAGGGAAATAACTAAGACGCTCTTTCCTGTGATGATTGCATTTCAATCGCCGCAATCAGTCGTTAAGTTGTCATCACATGGTTCCGCATTGCCAACCCAGCTTACTGATCCCCTTACCTCGATTTCGGCTTTCATTAATCAGATCATGCTCTGCATGCGAGATATCCATTGACCCTCTTGAATTAAGCCTTCGCCGAAATAGCTGTAATTCCTTTAACAAGTGACAGGTACATAGTAGTCAACCGTCTACTCTCCCGCCATTTGTAGTGCAATGGAACGCCAAATTTTGAGGATAATACTGCTCGAAATCGTCATTTTACCGCCTCACCCAACCGCTGGTAACGATTTCACCTGATACCAACTTTGGGGTTGCATGAGAGGCGGCTAACTGTCCGATCAGTTGATCGAGAAAGGCCCGAATGTCATACACCCCCAAGTGCCTCACGAAGATCCATTTTGTGCACGTAGACGTTGCGATTTGGAATGGCCGTTAATAGCCCCGCTTGAATCAAGCCCTTACAGGCTTCGAATCGGCCCGCGGCTAGTTCCAAACATCTCAGCCAACTCTACCTCGTTGCTTGTCGCTGCCCTGAGCTTACCTTGCAACACGAGTGCTTCAATTTGGGTCTGTACTGCGGCTGACAGGCCTGAATGTTCAAAATCCAATGCAATGTCCTCGAGTGATCGAGTTTCAAAGAGCTGGCCTTAACCTCTATATTACAGATTGTTAACAATATCCCATACCGTTTCACAGAGCGCCGCTGATTTGGCTGTGATTTTTCAACGATTCAAGTTGACAACTACCACATGAAAAACCATTGCTTTTTCATAAAAACGGAAGAAAATGCGCGCATCTGAAACAGCAATTGGACATTTTATGCGTTTGTGACTCCGCGTCTCGATTTGTCTAGACGTGTCTGAGCGACGAAAGACAACTGAGAGACTCCGTGTTGACGACTGTAAAATCTCGGTCAGAAGGTGACTTCGCTGCGCAAACTGGTGGTATTTCACCCGGCCCTCTTTTTAACCCAACCGTGCCGCGATACTTGGCGTGCATTGCAACGTGCACTGCCTGGCGTCGTATTGTTCTACGCGGTCAAATCGAATCCACAGCACATTGCTGGCGACCCTGGTTTCCGAAGGCGCGAGCTTGACGTGGCTGGTGCGCCTGAGATTCAGGCACTGATGCCGTTTGGCGTCGTTCGCTTCACGGATGATTCATACCCACCCAATCAAGACAGAAGCAGATCTTGATGCATCCACATTACAAGTGTGAGCACCTTCGTTGTCGATAACCTCGATGAGCTCTGGAAAATCACCCTACCGTCGACATGACCGTCATGTTGCGGCTCGCGTTTGTGGCACTGATGCTGATTGACCTGTCACGGAAGTTTGGTGCGCAACCCGAAGATGCCCCGTACATCTTGTGAGATGGCGCAACAGATGGGCATCACGTCGATGGACTGTGCTTCCAATGTCGGTCTGCAAGCGCAAAGTGCAACAACACATGCGTGCTGGCACTGCGGCGCTGTGTTGAAATCTCGCCGCGGAAGCGAAACACCTTCGGACTTGCTGAAATTGAGCGGATCGACATTGGCGGTGGTTTTCCTGCCAACTACAGTAAACTGACCGGTCGACTTTGTCGGCCCTGCGCACCCATTCGCGAAGCCATGCGCGATGTACCCGAGCACATCCGCTTAATGGCTGAGCCCGGCCGCGCCATCTCTGCACCAAGCATGACTTTGGTTGCACGCGTCATCGGTCGCTCGAAGCGCCAAGACGACACCTGGTGGTACTACCGACGACGGCGCGTCTACGGCGCAGTCAGGTCGCATTTTGATCACATCGACTACCTGATGACCGTCTTCACTGGAGGGCGAAGGACAGGCGCCGGCGGTATTTGTGGTCTGACTTGCGACAGCGTGGATCGGTTTGCGGGATACCGATGCGTCAGCCTGAGTTGTCACTTGGCGACATCATCGTGATCGAGGAAATCGGTGCGTACTCGATCGCAACAGCCTGCCACTTCAACGGCGTGGCGCCGCTCAGATCATTGATCTGGATGATCAGACCGAAGATGCCCGTCGGCAGGCCTGCCGATAATTGGGAGCCCCAGGCCCCTTCGCCCAACTTGCCTTCCCGTACTTCTTCGGACTAGACTTTCGATAGACCGTTACGGGCCGGGCCTTTTTATGAAAATCATTCATTTATCAAAAGTACAGGTGAACGTTGAAACGATATTAAAGATTCTGGAGAGCGGAGATGATGTGCTGTTAAAAGTCTGTCACCCAACTCACCGTCTCTCAATGCCAAGCGCGCTCCAGTAACCTTCCCAGATCGCAGTGCTTTTCGAGCGAGTGATGTCCCAAAGTGTGGTCAGCTTCTCTAAATCGTTATCAGATCACTTCGAGACAGTGAGCGGTATTGAGGCCTCATTTTGACACCAGCGCACGTTCCC
Organism: Litorivicinus sp.; assembly: GCA_018402605.1. Taxonomy (GTDB): domain Bacteria; phylum Pseudomonadota; class Gammaproteobacteria; order Pseudomonadales; family Litorivicinaceae; genus HIMB30. The sequence continues at coordinate 10,111 of JAGYIK010000020.1, forward strand.
TTACTACTGAGAAGAATTGGGCAGTGTGCGTGTACAAGATATACGTGGTGCATACCATCAATCGATTGCATTAGCTGCTCCAACTGAAGTCGAATTGCTGGGCGCCTTTCCTGCCTTGTCCGATCAAAGTGAGCTCACTCGAACTCAAGCGAGGAGATAGAAAATAATATTGATCATGATAAAAAATCAATTTCATCACAACCTGTCGAAGACAAACATTTGAGTTTAAGTCCATTATTTTTAACCACACGAAAGACAGGCTTGCGAACCTTAGATGCGCTTCATTTACGTTGACGCGACCGCAGACACATGTTTAGTAACCTGGAAGACGAGTGTCTCTATCAGGTACCAATTTTTTTGAAAAAGGCACCACAAAAAGCGTGAATTAACGCCTCAGACGCATCGATGGCGCATTTGCCAAAACCAATCGCACCACCTGCCGACAATCAAAATCATCAAGGCCGCGAGCGCGTTGATATCAGGGCTGATGCCAAGTCGCACTTTGGAGAAGACCACCATGGGCAGGTCGATGAGCCTGACCAGACACAAAGCTCGCGATCACCAAATCATCCAAGGACAGCGTGAACGCGCAAACCGGCTTAATTAGAGCAGGGGCGACGTTGAACTGTAATGGTCAAGAACACAACCACGGGCCTAGCGCCCAATCCATCGCCGCTCAAGTGTACGATCCATTCGCAGGCGGGATTGCACAATCATCGCGACAAAGGCCATACCCAAAGGTTGTGCGTGTGCCAAGATAATCGTCGTCACACCGCGCCCTGATGGCCAGCCGAAGAGATTATCCAAGGCGACAAAAAGTAACAAAGTGACAACCCGGTGATGACTTCATATCACAGGGTGCAAATGACCATGCCAGTCAGCCAGGTGCGCCCGCGAAACCACTCGAAAGCGCACCAGCGTCATGGCGCCTGCCAACCCTAAATACCAATGCGCCACCGTGGCACTGACTGCGGCAATTCTAAAGCTGAGCTTCAAGGCATCCAAAATCTGTATCATGAAGACTCGCCGTACCACTGTGTGGAAAAGCCACCCCACACAGTGACCAGCTTGGATGTGCTGAGCGTAGACCACCAAAATCAGAATCGGGATGTAAAATCCAAATCCAATTGCCGCAAAAACACAGGAAATACATAGCGTGACCACCTCATGACGGACCCGCTCGGCTTTGCAATCGGTTCAACCACATCAGCGGACCGACAATCAAACACAGCATAATAATGGCTACAGTGCAGAGGTAATCATTAACGCATTCGCAAAATTCATTCCACAAGACCTGGGTTGATCATGATGCAAACACTTCACCAACAGCGCGGGAATAACAAATTCACCAATTGCGGGCAATAAATACCAGTAAGGAACCTGCAAAGATGCCCGGCAAGGTCAGCGGCAGTGTCACAGTCAAAAACTGACCCAGGGTGAGGCACCAAGGTCCTCTGCACCGCTAACAACGATCTGGTTTCGGAGAGCGCGGCATACAAGGGCAATACCAAAGGGCAGATAGGTGTAGGTACGCTCAAATACACCGCGAGATCGGTTTGTAAAATCACCAAGGGCTGGCTGATCGCCGAGGTCCAACAACACCGCATTGAGCAATCCGTTGGTTTTCAGTATGGCAATCCATGCATAAACACGCAGTAAAATGATGTCCAAAACGGTAGGATCACAAGAATCAAGAGTACGTCCGCCGGGGTTCCGGAGCCATCGCGATCACATGCGCCATCGGATATCCGATCACCAGCGTGACCAGTGTCGAGACCAGTGCAATACGCACCGACTCGCCATAGGACGCCAAGTAAAGTGGGTCCGACTAAAAGAGATAGTTGCCAAAATTCAATCGAATCTCAGCAAGACCGGATTCCACCCATTGCAAAATGGGCTGATAGGGCGGCATGGCAATTGTGGATTCTGATAGCGAAATCTTCAATACCACTAAAAATGGCACCAAGAAAAACACCAATAACCAGGCTGTTGGGATCCATGCTACCCACTGCCGGGCTTCAATGGACTTCCGGAAGTTCAGGGGTTTCATTGGGTGAGAACTACGCCAGCATCAGGATCCCAGGTGACATAAACACGCTCATCCCAAGACTCTGCAAAATGATCCATCCGACTGATGTTCGGACGGCTCACACGGATCCGAAACCCGGTATCCAAATCGATCCAATAGACCGAAAAATCGCCGAGATAGGCAATCTCATGCACGACGCCAGATAACACGTTGCCGGCAGTCACAGGTTCGCGAGACAAACGCATTTTTTCTGGGCGAATCGCATACCACAGGACCTGGTTGATTGGCGCGCTCATCCCCGTTGGTGGCTCAAGTGTGGCATCGATCTCAGCACAATACAGAGACGACGCACTGCCTGCATCTTCGGTCACAACGCACTCAAATAGGTTGATATCGCCGATAAAATCGGCAACGTATTTGGAACTTGGGTACTCATAAATGGTGTGCGGCTCATCGGTCTGCACCAAGTAACCCTCGTCCATCACCCCAATCCGTGTGGCCAAGGTCATCGCTTCTTCTTGATCATGCGTCACCACAATAAAGGTGATGCCGAGCGATTCTTGGATCTTGATCAGTTCGAGTTGCGTGTCTTCTCGCAGATTTTTATCCAACGCGCCCAAGGGCTCATCCAAGAGCAACACCTTAGGACGTTTGGCCAAGGCACGTGCGAGAGCGACGCGCTGTCGCTGACCACCGGAGAGTTGATCTGGTTTTCGGCGGCCAAAATCTTTCAGCCGCAGCAAGAGCAGCAGTTCATCTACGCGCGTCTGAATTTCTGGCTTTGCAATCCCATCGCGCTTCAATCCATACGCGATGTTGTCAAATACGGTCATATGCGGAAACAGCGCGTAAGATTGAAACATCATATTGACTGGGCGTTCATAGGGGGGAATTTCGGTCACATCCACACCATCGATCCACACCGTACCCGAACTTGGCGCTTCGAACCCAGCCAACATGCGCAACAATGTGGTCTTCCCTGACCCAGAGCCACCCAGCAAACAAAATAATTCACCCTGATAGATCGAGAGATTCACGTCGCGGACGGCGGGAATCCCCTCGTAGGTTTTCGACACCCCCCGAAACTCGATAAAGGGGGCGACGTCAGGATCGAGCCATCGCTTATCTGGATTTCCAGTCTGGGTCATGGTGACTCCCTATTGAATGGCCGGGCAAGCCCGGCCGAACAGACTTACCGGCCGGTCTTAATGCGAGTCCAAGTGCGATTCATGATCCGGTCGTAACGCGGGCTGTGCGCTCGCAGCGCAAAGAGTCCCGCTTTAACCGCTTCGCTTGGATAGATACCGGGATCCGAGGTGACTTCGGGATCAATCAGCGCTGTGGAGGCTGCATTGGCATTGGCGTAGAACACGTAGTTGGTGATGTCCGCAGCAATCTGCGCATCCATGACAAAGTTGATGAATTGATGCGCCTCATCGACGTTTTTCGCATCCGCGGGAATCGCCATCAGATCAAACCACACCACACCACCTTCTTCTGGAATCACATAGGCCACTTCAACCCCGTTGTTGGCTTCTGCTGCACGATCGCGCGCCTGCAACAGGTCCCCTGAGTAACCCACGGCCATACAAATGTCGCCATTTGCGAGGTCATTGATGTACTGCGAGGCGTGGAAATAGCGCACGTGCGGGCGGATACGCATCAGCAAGTCTTCAGCCTTGGCCAGATCGTCTGCCGATTCACTGGCTGGATCAATGCCCAAATAATGCTTCGCTGTTGCCAAAATATCGGACGGTGACTCCAAAATCGCCACGCCGCAGTCCGCAAACTTCGAAATGACCGCTGGATCAAAAATCATGTCCCAGCTATCGACCGGTGCGTTCGGCATGCGCGCTTCAATCTTCGCAACATCATAGGCAAGGCCAGTGGTGCCCCACATATACACGACAGCGTGTTTATTCTCAGGATCATGCTGCGCCACGATTCGGGTGATTTCCGGATCCATATTGGAGAGGTTCGGTAACTTCGAAGCATCCAATGGACGGAATACGCCGGCTTGGATTTGGCGTTCTAAAAAGTTGCCTGTCGGAACCACAACGTCGTAGCCGGATGAACCTGCAAGCAATTTCGCCTCGAGCAGTTCGTTGGTGTCGAACACATCATAGTTGACCTTGATACCGGTCTTAGCTTCGAATTTTTCAATCGTATCTTCGGCAATGTAGTCCGACCAGTTGTAGACGTTCACTACGCCTGCAGCTTGGACCGAGGTTGCTGCCAAAAAGAATACAGAGGATAACAATCGCGTCATTTTAGTATTGTCCTTATCGGTTTCATTCACTCAGCCAGGCTGAGACCTTCAAAGGCTCTATCGCGGGGTCACGCAACCCATGCAAGTCGCGCGAAGGGCAAACGCCACAGATCCTCAACTCCTGAGCCCAGAATCCATTGCGTTCGGTGGTCACAGACGCCGCTCACGCTCGGAATTGCGGAGTGTAGGATATCTACCCACTGCGTCAATCCGCGCAAAAAAAATATTTTGTAGCGACGCCTTTAGAAAGCACCCAAATGCCTTGTTTTCTCGCTCGGCAATCGCGATACACTAACATCAAATGCGACACTCCGAGGCTTCGATGAACGCACCACTTGTTGGCATGACACCACTGAATATGGATTTCGAGCAACGTGTCGTGATCAAACCATCAGACTATCAATGGATCGAGTCACCTTCACGCACAGTGACGCGCATGCCACTTGAACGGCAGAGCATCGAACAGGGACATACCACCTCAATCGTCCGTTATGCGCCCAATGCGTCGTTTCCAGAGCACGCACATCCCGGTGGTGAGGAAATCCTTGTGCTTGAGGGTGTCTTCCAAGACGAACATGGCGACTACCCTGCTGGGACCTACCTGCGAAACCCCATCGGCACGCGACATGCGCCGAGAAGTGAAACGGGGTGCGTATTGTTCGTCAAACTCTGTCAGTTTGCCCCGGATGACCGCGAGCAAGTGGTCATTAATACGCAAGAGGCATCCTATGCGCGCGGCCACGGTGGACTCCGCGTACTGCCACTTCACACCCACGGCACCGTTTCAACAGCGCTGGTATTTTGGCCAAAGGGTGAACAATTCCTGCCGCACACCCATGTTGGCGGCGAGGAGATCTTTGTTCTTACAGGTGAATTTGTCGATGAGCATGGCCGATATCCGGCTGGCAGTTGGCTCAGAAGTCCGCATCTTTCAGTGCACAACCCATGGGTTGAAGAAGAGACCTTGATTTACGTGAAAACAGGTCACCTCGCTTAGTGGAGATATCCGCGCTTCAGTTCAAGAGCCTCGCTGATTTCGCGAACTGATCCAGCTTGCTCGGGCCCTGCGTGGGCCTGTAGTTCCGTTGGTTGGAGCACGGGACTCATAATCCCTTGGTCGTAGGTTCGAGTCCTGCTGGGCTTACAACACATACTGGCTCTGCCCCATCAACGGGGATGGCCACATCAATAGACACGATTGATCAGTCCATCCCATCCGCACTGGACGAGTATTCATGTTCTGTAGCTCTTAAAATTGCTGAGCCTATAGGCGGCGAGAGCAGCTTTAAGTTCCACTCCGTTTTCGCTTCTCGATGCAAACTTGCCTTGGAGCATGGCCTATGCCACATTCATTCTTGACTCAAAATAAAAAAAGGAGTTGGCTATGTGTCATATATTCTCGGGGCAAAATCCCGAAAACTATCGATG
>JAGYIK010000200.1 GCA_018402605.1 Litorivicinus sp.
GCACCCAAGGTTTCAATGGTTTCAGTGAAGGCCAATTCGATGGCGCCGACTTCGGTTAAATCGGTTCCCAAAAAGTGCACTGGATGCCGACTGAGCGACTCGATTTCCGCTTTGGCACTTTCGATTTGCTCTAGCGTGCCAAGCCCATGCAGGATGATTTGAAAATCATCACGGGCGAGTGCCTTCGCGATGCCAAGGCCAATCCCACTGGTGCTTCCGGTGATAAGAGCAATACGCGGTTGTGCCATCAGTGATCCTTTGGGAGTTTACCGAGCCTTATCACATCATGTCATTTTGATGGCAGGCAGACCAGTGATCGGTTGCGATCAGTTTGAGTTCGGGCTTTTCGTCCTGACAACGCGCCATCGCCACTGGACAGCGGGTCCGAAAGCGACACCCCGACGGCGGATTCTGCGGTGACGGGATCTCACCAGACAGCACAGTGCGGACCCGGTTACGTTGCGTGGGATCTGGCACTGGAACGGCATCAAGGAGTGCCTTGGTGTAGGGATGATTGGGTGTGGCATACAGCGGTTGTGTGGGGGCGATTTCAACCAGCTCACCTAAATACATCACGCCGACACGGTGACTGATATGCCGGACCACGCTCAGATCATGTGCGACGATCAATAACCCAAGGCGCCGCGCCTCCTGTAAATCCATTAACAGATTGAGCAACTGTGCCTGTACCGACACATCGAGTGCGGATACGGGCTCATCACAGAGTACGTAGTTCGGTTCAAGTGTGAGTGCCCGTGCAACACCGATCCGTTGGCGTTGTCCGCCGGAAAACTCGTGCGGATACTTCGAGAGCGGTGTCCCACCAAGCCCGACAGCAGCCAGCAAGGATTGAACTCGCTCAATGCGTTCTGGTTCAGAAAAAAGCCCATGGATATCATAGGGTTCAGTAAGGATCTGCCCCAGTGAATGTCGACTATTGAGGCTTTCAGCTGGATCTTGAAACACCATCTGTACTGAGCGTCGAAATGCATGCATGGCACTTCGATCACTGACCTCGACAATCGACCCATCAAGACGCACGTCACCAGCTGATCGCCGCACAAGGCCGGCCAGTGCTTTTAAAAAGGTACTCTTTCCGCACCCCGATTCGCCCACAAGGCCGACCGTCTCTCCGGCAGAGAGTGCCAGTGAGACGTCAGAGACCGCGGAAATCTCGCCCACCTGGCGTTTTAAGATGCCGCGATAGACGGGGAAGCTGACACTTAAGTGATTCGCTTCAAGCATCGGGTGCCTCCGCATAAAAACAGGCCACCTGGCCATCGAACATGGGCTCGGCTTGGCAGATCTCGGTCGCCTTTGGGCAGCGCGCACGAAAACGGCAACCGCTCGGAAATTGGCCTGCTTGCGGTACCTGGCCTTCAATGGTGGTGAGGCGCGTGCGTGTAATACCCTCGAGTCTTGGGATACTGCTGAGCAGTCCCTGCGTGTAGGGATGCAGTGGGTTGCTAAAAAGCGCTTCGACGGGCTGGAGTTCAGCCAATTGACCGCCGTACATCACGGCAACTCGATCTGCGAGTTCGGCGATCACGCCAAGGTCATGCGTGATAAAGAGCACCGCTGTACCATGTTCTTTAGAAAGGTTCCGAATTAAGTCAAGCACTTGTGCTTGTATTGTAACGTCAAGCGCAGTTGTTGGTTCGTCGCAAATGAGGAGCTTCGGCTCCAAAGACAGCGCCATGGCAATCATGATTCGCTGGCGCATGCCGCCAGATAACTCATGTGGATAGGCATTTAACCGGGACTCTGGATCCTGAATGCCAACTGCCACTAGATTCTCGAGAATCCGCTGGCGTTGCTGCAGGCTCGACCAATTGGGTCGATGAATCTCGTACAGTTCAAGCAGCTGTCGACCCACAGGTTGGACGGGGTTTAGGGCCGTC
>JAGYIK010000201.1 GCA_018402605.1 Litorivicinus sp.
AGGGCACGTCGCGCAGTTGTTCTGATTTCGCACCGACAGGAGCAAGAAGCAATGCGGTGTGCTCGGTGCCATCCGTGGCCGCATCGCAGATGAGAAGTTGCGTGTGGCCGTCAAGATCGATGGTGTCCCCGATGTGCAGCGGAACGTCACTTGTGTGAATTTTCAGGACTTTCTTTGCTTCACCGAGGTGTTCAAGTCGCGCAATGATTTCTTGGCCGGTATAGCACCCTTTACTGAAACTGACCCCGCCCAGCATTTGATAGTGCGCTTGTTGCGGGATCAACTGGTCTGCAATCGGTGCATGCAGCATGGCGAATCCTGCGCAAAGTCGAGCGAGATCTGCCGATTCTTGATGCGCAACTGAAGAATCTCCCAGCACCCACTGCGTTCCGCCGTATTCCTGCACTTGCATAATGGCACCTTGGTGTGTGACCTGGCCAATCGCGCTACCAGTGCTGGTGTCGCCAATCAACACAACTGTGCGCTCTGATATCATGGCTTCGACGCGTGCAAGACGAAGTACTGGGCTCAGGTGGGCCAGCAATGCCTCAGCCTGATCTCGGGCTGTGATGAGAATGAGCCGGTCTGGCAATGCTAGAATTCTGCCGGCACCGCGCATGCGTCCTTTTGGATTACAAAATGCTGCGAGTCGTGCTTCGCTCTCAGTCAGCGACAATAGATCTTGAGTACATTGTCCATGCAGGGCGCGACGGGCGCCTTCGCCATGGAATTCGATGCAGACGAAAGGATTCAAAGCGGCCATAAGAAATTTTCCAGGTGCTACACTAGAGGACTGATTGGAGGGAATATGGACGAACGGACCGAATTCAACCGGCTTTGCTGGCACTCACGTCGTGGCATGCTGGAAATCGATGTCATGCTCATGCCATTTACCAAGCATCATTATTTGACATTGAACGCGGACGATCGGGCCGCCTATCGCAAATTGCTTGATTGCGAAGATCAGGACATTTGGGAATGGTTGCGTGGCTTTGAGTTACCTGATGATGCGGAGTTGGCGCGAATCATCTTGCGGGTCAGAGGGGCGGTTGGCGATCTTTCGATGCCGGCAGAGTAACCCATGCGCGGCCTCGTTTGGTTAACCAATTCGCATGGTTTTTTCTGCGGTGTACCTCAAATGTGCCGTGGCTTACGTCTGGTCATTGATAACGATCGCTTGCGCGTTACGGTTAACGCAGTGCAACCGATTGATATCGCGCTAAACCTTCAATCTTGGGTGTTGGGTCCGTGGTGGTACATCGCGTGTGCTCTGGACAACCCGGGCGGACACCTCCATGTGATTTGCCGCCGATCATCACCTGAAGCGGTTCGGCTTGCGCATCAGTTGGCGAAGGCTCAATGATCGCGATCTGGACGCAAGATTGTGTCCCGAGGGTGTTTTGATAAGTCAGGATGGTTGAGCGTAAAGTGCAGACCGCGGCTTTCCTTACGCTTGAGCGCTGAGCGGATAATCAGCTCAGCGACAACGGCAAGGTTTCGAAGTTCAATTAAATTCGATGTGACCCGGTAGTTGGTATAAAAGTCTTGGATCTCGCGTGACAGGAGTTGTGCGCGATTCAGTGCCCGCTTTAACCGTTTATCGGTGCGAACAATACCGACATAGTCCCACATAAACCGCCGTATTTCCGCCCAGTTGTGGGCAATGACCACGTTTTCGTCACTGTCTGTGACTTGCGATGCGTCCCAGGGTTCAATCTCATCGAAAGGGGCCTCGAGATTGATTCGCTCACTAATATGCGTTGCAGCGGATCGTCCGTACACAATGCATTCCAGCAAGCTGTTCGAAGCCATGCGATTGGCGCCATGTAAACCGGTTGAGGAGACTTCGCCGATGGCGTAGAGCCCCGGGATGTTGGTCTGTTGATTGCGGGGC
>JAGYIK010000202.1 GCA_018402605.1 Litorivicinus sp.
GCAATTAAGTATCTAGCAAGGAAATATTGCTCAAAAAAGTGCCGATTAAAATGCCGATTAGGCACTGACAAGTCAACTCCCAATCTTCCGTCTGGCTCTATCACCGTCTATGGTGCGACCAGTTCTGGTCTCAAGCCGTCCTGATTTCATCAATCAGATCAGGGTGACGATCCAGTAACTTAAGCAGTTTGATCAAGGCCAGCGGCGGTTTGGTCTTGCCATTCTCATAGCGCGAAAAGGCATTGATGCCACCGCCAAAAATTTCAGCGGCCTGACGCTGGTCAAGGTTGAGTTTTTTGCGCACCGTGACGATAAAAGCCGGATCAACAATCGCCGCATTGACCTGTCTGGAAAAGGCGCTCATGTCACGCATCACCCGATTGGATTCACTTGCATCAAGGATGGATTCTGAACAAGCCGGGCAGAAATCGCCCGTCACTGCAGCGATGACGGTAGTCTCGCCTTTGTAGGTATAGGGCAAGTCACGTGTGCCGTGGATCAGTTCCGCTGCACCACAAACCGGGCATTTCATCGTTATAGCTCCTTGAAGGACACAATTAGCAAATCGTCAACAACCGTCAATTTAAGGTACACACCACCCACCTGAATGACAGGGCGGTATACGTCCTGCCATAACGTATGATCGGCATAAGTGGTCATGCTCTTGTAGAAATCCCTTGATGTCAGCGCTATCACAATATCGAGTATGTCTGCGAAGGTCAGCCCCAACTCACTCGCGCCGGTTCGCGCGGCGTGCGTGGTACGTACTTTGCCCGCTGTTGCAAGCGCTTGCACCAGCGTTAACTTATGGTGGGGAGTATGTTTCTCCATGGATAGAATTTAACCTGGTTGGTTATTTTTGGCAAGTTGGTTAATGGAGTGGCTCTGATATCAGGCGATCAACCTTGTTTTTGAAAGAGCTTTGTGAGCGATGATTGCAAAAAGAGTATAGACGCTCGCATGTCTGCACGAGTAATCGATTGCGCTTAAAGCATCATTAGATGGTTTTATAATATAAAAACAGTGAGTTAGAGATAAGTTCGAGGCCAACTGACATTTTTCGTACAAAGTCTCAGGTGCGATATTGGCACCATTCGGCTAGGCAATAGTTGAGTACTGACAAGTTAACCTCCGATCTGCCAGTATTCAGCTCATGACTCAACCAAAATTATACAAGCGCCATAGATTCCCACCTGAAATCATTCAATATGCGGTGTGGCTCTACCATCGTTTCAATCTTAGTCATCGTGACGTTGAGGACCTATTGGCCGTGCGGGGTGTGACTGTCAGCTATGAGGCCATTCGCCTATGGTGCAACTGATGTTCTTGCAGAAGAGGCGAGATGGAAAGGCGGCGAAACGGTTTTTTAAGCGGTTATTGCGTAAACACAAAAGTGAACCCAGAAAGGTCGTAACCGATAAACTCAGAAGTTATGGTGTGGCTCATAGAGAGCTTATCCCTGAAACAATTCACGATACGGCGCAGTACGCCAACAATCGATGTGAACTATCGCACGAGCCTACAAGAGTGAGAGAACGGGGCATGCGCAAGTTCAAATCGATACATCAGGCTCAACGCTTTTTGAGTGCTCATTCTGCAGTTTACAGTTTATTCAATCTGAGTCGTCATTTAGTATCAGCTGAGAACTATCGCTTTTTCAGACAGCGTGCCTTTGCGTCTTGGGAAAATGCAGTTGCCGCGTAGAACTGGATTTATATGGATTTTTGCGAATTCAGAGAGTTAACTTGTCAATACCATGATTATTCCTAAAAGTATAAGCACTGTTGATAAGCACGTACGTTTAAGCCACTTCCTGTGAGTTGTGCATCAAATATTGAACGCCCCGTACTTCAATACTAGGGCGA
>JAGYIK010000203.1 GCA_018402605.1 Litorivicinus sp.
GCCAATCGATTCGCGATTGATCATGTTTTCACTATCCGGTGTAGCCGGACAGTTCAGGGAAATCATATCGACCGTATTGAACAAACTCTCAACGCTCGAATGGTAGACAGCACCCTGTTCGAGCGCCGGCGGCAATTGCGAGCGATTGCTGTAGTGGATTTCCATGTCAAACCCACGCGCACGCTTAGCGACAACTTGACCGACGCGGCCCATACCGACAATTCCCAGCTTTTTACCAGTCACTTGAATGCCATTCATCTCGACAGGCGCCCAATGGGTCCATGTGTGATGACGCAACATCTGATCACCCTCAAATGCACGTCGTGAAGCACCAAGAAGCAGTAGCAGCGCAATCTCCGCGGTTGCGTCGGACAGCACATCGGGCGTATTGGTCACCACAATTCCGCGTTCTTTGAGTGCGTCGAGATCGCAGTGATCGACGCCAACTGAATAGTTGGCAACGATTTTCAGGCGATCTGAGAATTCCGCGACAACATCCCGAGACAAGATTTCGGAGTGGCAGATCATCAATGCATCCGAGTCGAGGCTCCGCGCGATCAACTCATCTGCAGTGAGAATGTGGTCGTCTTCGTTTAGCCAGATGTCATAGTCACGACGAGCACGCTCAAGTACCGGCTCCACCAGAAGCCGAGTCACCGAGACACGCTGGGGGCTCGCCATCAATGCTGCTCGTTCGACTTCACAGATTTCCAGAAATCATACCCGCACATCACAATCGCCATCAAACACACAACGATCAGATCGGGACTTGGAACATTCACGAACAGAATAGTCAGAAATATGGTCAGTAGCGCGAACGCAAAAATTGCCATTGGCAAATTCATGGTGTGGTCTCCTCAGTTTCTGCAGCGGCCATGGTCTCCACCAACCACCGCGCAGTTCTCAATAAACGCCCTTCAAATCCATGACGCCCAATGATTTGAAGCCCCATCGGCATACCCGATGATCCAGTTAAAACTGGGATGGTCAGGGTGGGATGACCGGTCAAGGTCCAAATTCCGTTAAAAATTGCATCCCCTGTGGTCTCAGGAGTTGGCGCCTCACCCGGCGCCGCCGGACACAACATGACATCACATCGCTCAAAAATCTCATCCAATCCCGAGCACAGCACCGACTTCCAATCCAGCGCCGCCAAATAATCGCGTGCCAGCGTCGCCTCACCTTTGGTTATGGCGTTTTGGATATGACTCGACAGTGCATCCTGATGATCCCGCGAGTAGCGGTAGTAGCACTTCGCCATTTCCGCAAAGTTGATGGTTTCTCGTGCCGCGACGGCCTCGGAAAAGGCGTTCGGCAACCCTGTTACAAAGGCTTGATCTCCCAGAAATTCAGCCACCTCAGTAAGCGCGTCACGCATATCTTGAGATGCCCGATCCATGAACGGTAATTCAAGCACAGCAAACATTGGTTTAACCGGTACACGCTGTCGACAGATCGTCAGTGCTTGTGGCCCAGGGCCAGCTTCTGTCGCAACGTCCAATTCATCAAAGCCTGCAAGCACGTCAGTAGCCAAGGCCACATCTTCAATGGTTTGGCCAAATACGCCAACCGTATCCAAGGTTGGCGACTGCGTCAGCATGCCAGTCCGAGGAATCAACCCAAAGGTCGGCTTGAACCCAAAGACCCCACAAAACGAGGCAGGCCGAATCACCGAGCCACCGGTTTGTGAGCCAATCGCAATCGATACCATTCCGGCGGCAACGGCCGCAGCAGATCCAGCAGATGATCCTCCGGGTGTGCACTCTAGGTCATGTGGATTTTTAGTGATCGACGGCTGCAAGAATGCCAGCTCTGTGGTCACCGTTTTCCCAATAATCAATGCTCCTGCCGA
>JAGYIK010000204.1 GCA_018402605.1 Litorivicinus sp.
TTGAAATTCCTATGACGCTTCAAGGCCGCCTGTCGATTGGGGCTGTTGAATATCCAATCTACCGACTATTTGTCATGAGTGTTGGATTAGTCGCATTGGCTGGCCTCCACTTTGTTCTAACGAAAACGCAAATTGGAGCCATGATCCGAGCCGGGGTCGATAATGGACCCATGGCTCAGTGTATGGGGATCAACGTTGAACGTCTTTTTTTGATCGTGTTTTGTTTTGGGTGTGGCCTCGCCGGCTTGGCAGGATCCATCGCTGCTCCGCTGTTATCTGTGGTGCCCGAGATGGGCCTTGAGATTCTCATTCCGTGCTTAATTGTGATTGTGATCGGTGGATTAGGCAGTCTGAAGGGTGCGCTTGCAGGGTCATTAATTTATGGCTTTGTGCAAACTTTTGGCGCAGTACTCGCGCCGCAACTTGCATCAGTTGCTATCTACATACTGCTTGCCGTGATTCTAATTACAAAACCATCTGGTTTGTTTCCAGCAAAGGCAGGACAATGATGTTTTATCAGACAACTTTACGTTCAATCACGCTTGGTCTCTTTGTGTTGGTCGTCGCAGGGGTGGCCAATTCAGCTGATTACTTCGGTCTTGAAGTGTTAACTGAGATATTGATCCTTGCATTGATCGTCGTTGCATTAGATCTCGTCGCTGGCTTTGGTGGAATGGTGTCTTTATGTCACGGCGCGCTCGCTGGGGTAGGCGCGTACCTGTATGGCCTCGGAACGGCAATGCTCGGCTATGACACAGTGACTTCAATGGCATTGTCGATGGTTGTGACTGGAATGATCGCCTGGGTTATCGGCGCGATTTGTAGCAAGACTCATGGGATCTATTTCATCATGGCGACTTTGGCATTTGGCCAAATGGCCTATTCTTTTGTTTTCGAGTCCTCATACTTAGGCGGCGACAGCGGGTTGGCAGGTATCCCTCGGCTTGACCTCAGTCATCTGAATGTGGATCTCAATGATGCAAAGCAATTTGTGATGTTTTGTCTCGTGTGTTTGTTGGTGAGTTACGCTGTCTGCTGGCGAGTTCTAAACTCTGGCTTGGGACGCAGTTTAGTTGGTGTCATGACGAACGAACAGAGGATGCGTTCTTTGGGGCAGAATCCAGTTCGGGTGAAGGCGCACATTTTTGGAATTTCGGGCCTTATTCTCGGATTAGCCGGAAGTTTGGCTGCCCAACACATCATGTTTATCTCGCCCAATCTGCTGTCTTGGACACATTCCGGTGAAGTACTCGTTGTGGTTATTCTAGGCGGGCTTGGCACGTTAGTTGGTCCGATAATCGGGGCCGCGACCTTCGTTGTATTAAAACATGAGATCGGGAATTTTACGGATCATTGGCACCTGTTTGTCGGTCTCATTCTGGTGTTTGTCGTAATGTTTGGTGCGCGCGGTATTTTCGGCGAAATGGAATACCGATTTAATCGACTGAAAGATCGGCATTCGTCAAGTCAGACAGGAAAGTAGTGGTTATGTTGATTGTAGACCATTTAAGCAAGGCTTTTGGCGCAGTCCAAGTCACTAAAGATGTATCCTTCGCGCTCGAGCGGGGAGAACGTCGTGTGATTCTGGGCCCCAACGGGGCTGGAAAGACAACGCTGTTCAATCAACTGGTCGGCGAAATCACGCCTGATTCAGGACTAACAATCCTTGGAAACGAAGACATCAGTGATTGGTCTGTTGATCGCAGAGCTCAAGCTGGGCTTGCTCGAAGTTATCAAAAAAACACGCTATTTGATTCGTTATCCGTTCGAGAGAACTTAAGTTTGTCAGCTATGACATCTCTCGGTAAGAGCAGTTGGTTATTTACAGACGCGTTCCATG
>JAGYIK010000205.1 GCA_018402605.1 Litorivicinus sp.
GGCGAATCACACCAGCGTTGCTGGATGCGATGGAGATTCCTTGGCAGATCATCGATGCCAACACGCAAGATTTAAATGTCGTTCTGGACATAGCCATCGAGCAGATGCGAAGCCCGTTTGGGCCATCGGTCCTGCTGGTACGCAAGGGCGCTTTTGCGCCGTACAAGTTGAAGAACAATGAGCAGAGCATTTACCCGCTTGCGCGCGAACAGGCGATTGAACGGCTGATCGCGCAGCTCAGCAGCCACGACCGGGTGGTGGTCACAACCGGCATGCCCGCACGCGAATTTTATGAGTTACGTTTGGCACGGGGTGGTGGGGTCGGTAATGATTTTCTGACGGTCGGCTCGATGGGGCATGCCGCGTCGATTGCACTCGGTTTGGCGTACAGTCAGCCCGAGCGGCGGGTGATTTGTCTGGACGGCGATGGTTCAGTCCTAATGCACATGGGGTCTTTAGCTATTGTGGGTCAGTCGCAGCGAGAGAATTTAATACACGTGGTGCTAAATAACGGGGCGCATGATTCCGTCGGCGGACAGCCGACCTGTGCCTTTACGATTGATCTTACTGGAGTGGCACGGGCTTGTGGGTATCGGGAGGTGCTCATGGCAGCAGAGCCGGATAAGATTGATCATGCTTTTGCCTCGTTGTTGGCTCGAGAAGGGCCTTCGTTTTTAGAAATACGGGTGAGCAAAGGGGCGCGTGCGGATTTGGGACGACCTCGTTCATCCCCGGCAGAGAATCGTGATGCACTGATGGACGGCTTGGGTATTAAACAGCGATGAACACGGGCAAATGGTCACACTTCAACCCGGTGCGATTTCACTTTGGTCGAGGCTGTAGGGCTTCATTGGCAGAAGCGCTGGCCGATCAGCGCGCGCTGATCGTGTGTAGCCCGCGGGGGCGACAGCAGTTGGAATCGGATCCTTTGCTTTCTCAGGCCATTCCTTCTGCCAAAAATATTATTTGGATGGATACGGTAGAGACAAACCCAGAGCTTAGTCGTCTGCAGGCGCAGACCAATGAACTGCAAGCGGCGCATCTGGATTGTGTGGTCGCCTTCGGCGGTGGCAGTGCAATCGACAGCGCCAAGGCTATTGCGCTGGCATTGTCTCCCGCGGCCTGCAATCGCACTCTTAGGGAATTGCTTGGTCTATCACCGAGCCTACCGGTTGGTTCCTCATTGCCGCTGTACGCAGTGCCCACTACTGCCGGTACCGGCAGTGAGGTCACGCCGTATGCAACGGTCTGGGATCATGCTGAACGGCGAAAACTTTCGTTGGCGGGTTCTGCAGTGTATCCGCATTCGGCCTTCGTTGATTCGGAACTCAGTGCCACCGTACCGTACCATTCAACATTGCACACCGGGCTGGATGCCATTAACCAGGCAGTCGAATCCATTTGGAACCGTAACATGACGTCCATGAGTGAAATGTTCGCTCACAGAGCGCTGCAACAGGGAATACACGCTCTACCGCTGTTACTGGCCGATCTGGCTAATCCGAAACTTCGCGACACTATGGCTGAAGTCAGCTTGCTCGCTGGCTTGGCCATCAGCCAGACCCGAACCTCTCTTTGCCACGCAATCTCTTATCCGCTCACCGCACACTTTGGAGTTCCGCACGGACTTGCCTGTGCTTTCACCATGACGGCCGTGTTGCGTCATAACCTAAGTGCCGATGATGGGCGGTTCCGGCGTTTAGCAGAAGTACTGTCCCCGCAAGCCGCCGAGAGTACTGCAGAGTTGCTGAATTTATTCGACAGGCTGAATCAGCTGCTGAAGGTGGGCCAGCAGGTGCGGGAGATGGTAGGGTCT
>JAGYIK010000206.1 GCA_018402605.1 Litorivicinus sp.
CCAGGACGCGATCAGCAGCACCGGGATCATCTGCCGCAATGTGCAACCAGATGACGATCAGGTCCTCTCGGGCCTGTCGCGTAAGCAACAATGCCGCCATATTGATCAGTGGCCTGAGAGGTGGCGCCTGGCTTCGCGTTTAATGTCGGTCATTGAGAGGCCAGCGTCACATTGCCCGCTTGCTAGCCCTTCATCCCAAAGGTTGCCGACGACTCGCTTTGCGCGCCATTCCCTGAGCGCTTCGCGAATGACCTCGCTGGATGATGCGTAAGCACCGCTGCGAACAGCTTCCTGCACAACGGCAGCATGCTCATCTGTGATCGAAATGCTGATTTTTCCGGCCATGGGTACACCTCCACCCCAAAAGTAGGAAAAAATCCCACCACTCGCAAGGAAAACTTCATTTGACCCGCACGCCTACCTCGCGTCGGGCGCGCTCATCGAGGCGGCCAACATCGTCGGCGATCTGGTGCAGGCCAAGCCACGGGTGGCGGCAGAGTGAGGCCGCTGCCACACCTGCAGGGAGCGCCTCGTAAAACAACTTGAACGGATCGTGATTGAGCGGCTTGACAGGGCAGCGTCGCATTGCAACTACAACCTTGCAAACCACTCAAATAGACGCTATATTGCGACAAACGGAGTGGCGATATGATGCAACTTGATACTTTCACCGAGGGCGGCTTATTTGCACCAGGTCGCATTGCGAACACACTTCGCACCACAAAGGAAGAGGTTGCACGTACTGTCGGACTCGGGCGCGATGCGCTGCTGCGCTCGGAGCGTGTACATTCACCGAAGACACAAAAACGTCTACGCGAGATGGTGGAGATCCTCAATCGGGTCGAGCCCCGGTTTGGCTCTGCGTTGATTGCCTATGCCTGGTATCGGTCAGAACCGCTTGCGGGTTTTGCTGGCCTCACAGCCATGCAACTGGTGCGCGACGGCAAGGCCGCCGAGGTGATGGAGTACATTGACGCTGTCGATGCCGGCCTGCATGCCTGACGCACGATGCGACATAATGGCCTCCTATACCGCGCGCTAAACCCCATCTACGCCCGCGATCCGCTTTCAGGGGAGGGCGCACGGCGCCATGGCGGTCGCTTCAATCCAAAGGGCATGCCCGCGCTGTACACGTCACTGTCGGTGATGACAGCTTTGCGTGAGGCCAATCAGATCGGGACACTTCAACCTACGACGCTCGTCGCCTATGAGGCAGATATTGGCCCCATTTTTGACGCTACCGATGCCGCGGAACTATCAGCGCAGGGCTTGACTAAAGCCGATCTCGCAGCAGACGATTGGCGCCTTCAGATGCTCGAGAACGGCAAGGCCCCGACCCAAGCAGTGGCTGAGCGTTTGAAATCCATGGGCTATGCTGGACTGCGCGTACAATCCTTTGCAAAAGGCGCATCGAGCGATGATCTCAACCTTATTCTCTGGACCTGGGGTCCGGATTTGCCAATGCGCGTGCGCCTCGTGGATGACGAAGGACGACTAACCTGACGAGGCTCCAACAAGACGACACCAGCTTGGCCGTCCAGCGCCTCTTCAATCAGTTTTCGATGTTGTCTATTCAGCATAACCTTGCATATCACACATCCGATGTGGGATTTGCAAGGTTAATTTCAGATGTGCGGTTCCAGCTTGGTCGCATCCCAGACTGTAACATGTCATCCACACGTCCTCACCTGCGCCCTGAGCACAGCATAATCGGCCAGCCAATCGACGATCCGCGCGCCTTCAGGCAGCTCTGCGACTTCCTCGGCGACACCAACCTGCTCGGCCTGGCTGTAGTCCACCACCAGCG
>JAGYIK010000207.1 GCA_018402605.1 Litorivicinus sp.
CCGGTTTGGGCAAATTGCACTGCAATTGGGGTAGTTTTTTATCACCCCAACTCAAATCTGGTTCCTGAATCCGTGACTTCGTAGTCGAGAAATGTTGATTTTTTTATTGAAATCAACGACTTAAGCCGCATGTATCGATCACCCAGCAGGTGAACTCGAACATGACCGACTTTATTATCAAAAAACTGCCCTACGACCTCAGCTCCCACGCAGGCCTGGCGTTTGTTGGCAAATACCTCAAACGCGTCAACGTCAATTCGCTGATCGATCCGATATTTCCCGTGCGCTCTGGGGTTGCGAACAGTGAAATTCTCAAAAGCTACCTTGCCCTTCTGTGTCTGGGCAAGAGCGACTTTGACGCCATTGAGAGTTTTCGCAACAACGCCTTCTTCAAGCGTGCGTTGGGTCTTGGCGTTGTTCCATCGAGTCCGACGTTGCGCCAACGCATGGACACCCACGCGGCATCCTGGTTTGATCTGGCACCGCAAATGAACCAACTGCTGCTGAGCAGCCGCATCAATGGGCAGCCCATAGACTTCGGCACTCTGGAGTTTGGCTATACCCCACTGGATTTGGACACCTTTGCCATGGACAACGCTGGCACCAAAAAAGAATTGATCGGTCGCACTTACGCCGGTGTGGATGGCTATTGCCCGTTTGCGGTGTACCTTGGCAGTCTGGGTTATTGCCTGGAGTTGGCATTGCGCCCCGGTGTGCAGCATTCGGCATCCGAGAGCGAATACAACCTTGAACGAGCCTTGCCGATGGCCGCAAGTCTGGTGTCTACGCCCTTGCTGGTGCGTGCAGACTCGGGCTTTTGTTCTGCAAAGCTGATGCAAGAAATCACCTCGCAAGCCCAGACTCTGCAGCGCGAGATCGCCTTCATCATCAAGTGGAACCCACGCAAGTCCCCGGTGGAAACCATCGCTGCAAAAAGGGTGGCTGATGCCAGCACACCGTGGGTGAGCGAGCGTTTGGGTAAGCGCGAATGCCTGTGGCAAGAGGCCTTGGAGTTGGCCGGTGTGGCTAGCGCCTCCAACCCAGCTCGGAGAGTCTATCGACTGACTGAGTGCACCATCGACAAGCATGGCAACACGCTGTTGTTGCCCGAGTATGTGCTGGAGGGATGGACGACAACACTGCCAGAGAAATTTGCTCCCTATGAAGTGATTGCGCTGTATTGCGACCACGCCACGCATGAGCAATTTCATTCGGAGTTCAAGTCCGATATGGATTTGGAGCGCCTGCCCTCGGGTAAGTTCGATACCAACTATCTGGTGTGCCAGTTGGCGGCAGTGGCGATGAATTTGTTGCGTCTGATTGGACAAAACACTTTGAACGAACCCGATGCACCGGTGCGCCACCAAGCCAAACGCCGTCGCATCAAGACGGTGATGCAGGAGTTGATGTTCAAGGCTGCGCGAATGATCACGCATGCAGGACGTTGGGTATTGGGCTTGGGTGAGAGTGACCCGGCCTTTGCGGTGTTTGAGCGTCATTACGCTCAACTGCGCATTGCGTAGCGACGCGGTACCGTCAAAACTATTGCCGAGTTTGAAATCTATCGAGTCTGTAGGCAACAGGCAGGAGTAGTCACGCACAAAATGTGCACCGAACGCCAAGATTCCAGTGGAAAGCGCCCACGGCTGCGCGTTCTTTGCGTTGGGGGTGATATTGCTTTGCGGGGCCACGAAATATTGCAGGATTATTGGAGAAATTAGGCTGGGATTTTGGCGGTCTAATTTGAGGTCACGGATTGAGGTTATAGTTTTGTCAAATTAATTTTTTTAA
>JAGYIK010000208.1 GCA_018402605.1 Litorivicinus sp.
GGCATGGCGTGTCCTCAAAAGAATCGTGCCAAAGCACGGAAGTATAACGGCCCTGGGCCCATCCCAGAACCCAAAATCGCAACGTGTGGCCAAGATTGACGTTTTAAAGATCACTCTCCGGAGCCATCATGGTCTCCAGTAGCATCTCCAAAACCGCACGAACCGCCTCGGTACGTACCGCAGATCGCATGCCAGACAAGTGTAAGACGCGACTGAATACACCATCGCGGTCGGCCAAGCCGATCCATACCGTGCCCACAGGCTTATCCGGACTACCGCCGTCCGGTCCTGCGACGCCAGTCGTTGACAGTGCCCAGTCTGTATCGAACAGCTTTCGTGCACCCAAGGCCATTTCAGAGGCAACCTCTTCACTGACTGCACCAAACGCAAGGAGCGCTTCATGAGAGACACCCAGCACATCGGTTTTCACCGCATTGTCATAGGCGAGTACCCCGCCGGTAAAATAGGCGGAAGATCCTGGCAATTCAGTCAGGGCCGCACCCAAGAGACCGCCTGTGCAACTCTCCGCGACCGCAACGGTCTGACCACGCACCTTTAATTGGCAGGCGACCTGACTCAACAGTTCAAGCATGTCATTGGTCATGAAACCGCGCATCCAAAAATCAAAGCCGTATCATCGCAGAAAACGCAATGTTTCGCCGTCTACTCTTCGATCTCAACAGGCTCGCACGCGTTATTCTCATCGGGTGATTCCGTCATTCATGCCGATCATGTCACACTGTGGCTCTTCTGATTGACCGATACCCAATGATGCCCACTGAACAATCCACCCACACGCCCATGATGCAGCAATACTTGGCGATTAAGGCCGAGCATCCCGATGCACTCGTGTTTTATCGGATGGGGGATTTCTATGAACTCTTTTTTGACGATGCAAAAGCGGCAGCTCAAGCGCTCGACATCACGCTCACCCGTCGCGGACAGTCAGCCGGTGAACCCATCCCGATGGCAGGTGTTCCCTATCACGCAGCCGAGGCCTATCAAGCACGGCTTCTCAACGCCGGATTTTCTGTGGTGGTGTGTGAACAAGTCGGCATCCCGGGTGAAGCCAAGGGACCCGTTGCCCGCGCGGTCACGCGAATTCTGACACCCGGAACCGTCTCAGATGATGCCTTTGTTGATGCGGGAACTGAGCTTTGGGTCGCCGCCATCCAACCCAATGGATTTGATTTTGCAGTGGCTCTGGGATCAGTCACTCGTGGCGAGATCGTGATTCATGACCAACTGAGTAGCGAGGGCTTGCAGGCACTCTGTACCCGATTTCAACCGCGCGAGGTTTTGAGCATTGATCAACACCCTGTCGCGATCGACGCGCGCTGGGTGCAGACTGCGGTCTGGCATTTCAGTCTCGAACAACTCCATCGCGAACTCGAACGGACCTATGCAGTCGCCGATCCGAAGGGCCTGGGTCTTGGTGATCTCTCAGAGGCCGCACTCGGAGCGACTGCTGCGTTGCTCACCTACCTGCACGATACCCAACGCACCGCTCTCACACACTTCAGTCGACCACAGATTGCAACCGACGAGGCCGGCGTTGTACTCGATCAGACAACACAGAAAAACCTAGAACTGCTGACGACGCTGCGTGGCGAAAAAAAGCACAGCCTGTTGTGGGTGCTTGATCAGACTGCAACGGCGATGGGTGCGCGCGAACTTGCCCGCTGGATTACCAATCCCACCCGAACCAACGCCCTCCCATTAACACGACAGACACGGATTGCCGCACTGATTGACAGCGGCCTGTTATCCGACCTGCATCGTATGCTCT
>JAGYIK010000209.1 GCA_018402605.1 Litorivicinus sp.
TACTGTAATGACCTATCGGCGTCGCTTCCGCACCCGCCTGCATCCGACTGCGATTTTGGATCTGTTGTTGTTGGATGTGGAGACACCGCGTTCACTGAGTTATTTGGCTGCCCGGTTGGAGCGTCAAGTGAATAGCTTGCCGGTGCAGCAGTTGGGAAGTCGTAAAAATCAGCTGCAGCGTTTGGCATTTACCATCCACGCCAATTTACAGATGGCGCAAGTGGACGATTTGATGACCACCCAAGGCTCACCGAAAAAGCCATTGTTTGAGACGCTCGATCAGATGATCGATCAGCTCTCTGGACTCAGTGAGGCGATTACGTTGGCCTACTTCAGTCACGCCGACGTCCCCCAGCAGTTGGTGAAGGTGGGTCGATGAAATACCGGATTCGGCACAAAAACCGGTATCAATACGACCTGCCGGTGAGCCTGTGTCACAGTGCAGCCTGTCTATTGCCACGCGATACCCTGAATCAGCAGGTTCTGAGTTCGCGGCTGATTACGCTGCCCCTCATTGACCAAGTGAGTGAGCGGATCGATCTGTTTGGGAACCGTGTTTCGCGTTTCTCGATTGAGGAATTGCATACTGAGTTGACGGTTTTGGCTGAGAGTGAAGTCGAAGTGCGCCCCACACGCGTGGATTCGGTGCGGGAAATGCCATGGGATGGCCCGCAGAATATTCCGGCGAAAACGCGGCTCTATCTTCGACCCAGTGTGTACGTGCCGACCGGGCATGCCGATGTGCATGCCTTGGGTGCTGAGTTTTTTACCCCAGGAGCGGATCTCCTCACTGCTGTGGAGCGTCTCAATCAGTACATTTTCCATGAGTTTGTCTACGACCCCGGATTCAGTGACGTGGAGACTCCAGTGGGCTTGGTGTTGGCGGAGAAGCGTGGGGTGTGTCAGGACTTTGCTCACGTGATGCTTGCGGTATTGCGCTCACACGCTGTGGCTGCACGCTATGTCTCGGGGTATCTCGAGACCGATCCACCGCCTGGACAGCCCAAACTCATGGGTGCGGATGCCTCCCATGCCTGGGTTTCGGTATTTGTCCCGGGAACCGGTTGGATCGATTTTGATCCAACCAATGGACTGCGTCCCTCAGAGCGGCATGTGACACTCGCCTGGGGTCGCGATTATGCGGACGTGGTGCCATTGAAGGGCCTGATGACCGGTGGCAGCCAACATGTGTTGGAAGTCTCGGTCGATGTCACGCCTGCCGATTAATTAGCGCTCGGCAATCGCTTTGGCCATCGCCAGTGTGCGATTGGCCTCATCCACATGCAGATTCTCCACCAAGCGGCCATCGAGTACACAAACACCCTCGCCACGCGCGCGTGCCGCTGTCCAGGCCGCAACAATCGCTGACGCGTGGGCGACCGAGGCGTCACTTGGGGCGAAGACCTGATTGGCGGTAGCGATTTGACTCGGGTGGATGAGTGTCTTGCCATCAAATCCGAGATCGTGTCCTTGGATGCATTCCGCTTCAAATCCCTCTGGGTCGTCGAGTTTCAGCGATACACCGTCAATCACATCAATCCCCGCCTCACGCGCAACTAACACCGCTTGCGAGAGCGCATGCAGTAAGCCGATTCGGGACTCTGTGGCCGGTGTTCTCAGGCATTTGGCTAAATCCGAGGTCCCGACCAATAGTGCCTGCACTCGAGGATGCGCTCGACAATAGCCGCGGGCATTTAAAATCCCAGCTGGCGTCTCGGCCATCAACCATAAACCGACCGATGCAGGGTAGCCCAGTCGATCCATCGCGACACCGATATCGC
>JAGYIK010000021.1 GCA_018402605.1 Litorivicinus sp.
CGCCCCTCTTCTTCTCCAAGGCGCGCGTAAAAAACGACCTGAAACAATAAATCACCCAATTCACCCGGCAACTCCGCGTATGCGCCGCGTTCGATCGCATCAGCGACCTCGTGCGCTTCCTCGAGCGTAAAGGGGACAATATCCTGATAGGCCTGTTGCAAATCCCAAGGGCAACCGTTCTCGGGATGTCGAAGACAGGCCATCAATCGAATCAGATCATCGGTCGTGTACTGCGTCATGTGCTGCGAATGCGTTTGGCCGCGATGATATTGTGAATGCGCTGAACGCGGTCGAGCACATGCGATAGCTGCGACAGGCCATCCACTTCAATCGAGAGGCTGAGGCGTGCCGTGTTTGATTGCGCATCACTTTGCGTTTGCATGCCCGTCACATTGACCCGCTCATTGGCAAACACTGAGGTGATATCACGCAGAAGACCTTGTCGGTCGTACGCGGTGATCTCGATTTCGACCGGATAGGTCTCCACTTGCTGATCACCCCAAGCCACCTCAATGATCCGCTCGGGTTGCTCCTCCTCGAGCGCCAAAATATTAGGACAATCATCGCGGTGGATACTCACCCCGCGATTCTTAGTGATGAACCCGACAATGGTGTCGCCCGGCACAGGATGACAGCAGGTTGCAATTTGCGTCAGGAGCTTGCCCACGCCAAGGATTTGAATTCCATCTGTACGCTCGTGCGGTGACGCTTGCCGCGGCTCCAAATCCAACACACGCTGAGTCACCCCAGATAAGCGACTGACGGCACCGACAACCTGCGACACGCGCACGTCGCCTGCACCCACTGCTGCATACAGATCCTCAACTGCATGCAGATTGAGTGCACTGGCAACCACTTTCAGATCAACGACTCCGAGTGCCAAGCGCTTGATTTCCGCATCAATCAGCTGCTTCCCGGCGGAGACATTCTGCTCACGATCCAGTTGCTTGAACCACGCCTGAACCTTTGCCCGCGCTCGCGATGTTTTCAGATAACCGAGGTTCTGGTTTAACCAGTCACGACTTGGCCGAGCGTCGCCTTGCCGGAGAATATCGACCTGATCGCCCACCTTTAACTTATAGGTCAACGGGACAATTCGCCGATTGACCTTGGCGCCACGGCACGAGTGGCCAACTTCTGTGTGCACTTTGTAAGCAAAGTCGAGCGGCGTGGCACCGGAGGGCAAATCAACCACATGACCATCTCGAGTAAACACATAGATTCGGTCCTCAAGCACGTCTTGCCGCAATGCTTCTGAGAGATCGCGCAAATCGCCGACCTCATCATGCCAATCCAGGACCTGGCGCAACCAACTGATCTTCTCCTCGTAGGCCTCTCCCCGGGTTTCGGTATCCGTCCCTTTGTAGCGATAGTGCGCACAGACCCCGTATTCCGCCTCGTCATGCATTTGCTGCGTGCGAATCTGCACCTCAACGACCTTACCTTGCGGCCCAATCACCGCGGTATGCAAAGAGCGATAGCCATTGGGTTTTGGTGAGGCGATGTAATCATCAAATTCGTGGGGAATACTTTTGTAGGAGCCATGCACCAGGCCAAGGGCTGCATAACAATCCTGCACGGATTTCACCAGAATCCGAATGGCACGCACGTCGTAAATTTGTGAGAAATCGACTTGCTTGCGCTGCATTTTTCGCCAAATCGAGTAAATGTGTTTCGCGCGCCACGTCAAATCCGCCTCGATCCCCTGTGCGCCCAGTGCCGCGCCCAAATCGGAGACCAGTTGCTCAATGTAGCGCTCACGATCTTCGCGTCGCTCCGCCAATGACTGTGCAATCAGCTTGTAATCAGACGCATGCAAATAGCGGAACGAGAGATCCTCAAGTTCCCATTTTAATTGGCCGATCCCCAAGCGATGTGCCAAGGGCGCATAGATCTCAGAGACCTCGCGCGCGACCTTGTTGCGCCTTGCATCATCGGCATTTTTGACAGCCCGAATCGCAGCTGTACGCTCAGCCAATTTAATCAGAGCAACCCGCACGTCATCGATAACGGCGACCAGCATCCGGCGAACCGCATCAGCTTGATTGTCTGCGGCACCCAGAAACTGATCCGGAGTGTCTTGATGCGTTTGGCTGATGATCGCCATCTGTTGCACGCCTTCAATTAATTTCGCCGGCGTTTTACCAAATTCATCGCGAACATCACGAATCGCTAATCGACCGATACGCACCGATCGGTATAGCAAGGCTGCAATCAACGCATCCTCATCAATCGGCATCGTCGACAGAATATCGGCCATTTCAAGGCCAAAGCGATGCGCATCCGGACCACGCCAATGCTTGGCATCGACATCCGCTTTTTCCAACGCCTCAATCAAATCGACTGCACGGGCCAATGTACCGGATGCAGGCAGTCCAGCCTGTTTAGCAAAGCGTTCAGGCCAATTCTCCGCGGAGAGATCAGCATCCAGCTGCAGCGGATGAATCTCCCGCGCCTTAACCACGCATGCCGCTCCGAACGAACAAGGCCATGGATTCCACGTGCGCGGTCTCAGGGAACATGTCCATAATGCCCAAGTGTGTCATGCGAAACCCACGATCAATAAGGATCGCTGCATCACGCGCCAGCGTTGCCGGGTTACACGAAACATAGAGTACGCGAGCAAATTGCTTCATCGGCAAGGCTTCAAGCACTTCCTTGGCACCCGAGCGCGGTGGATCCACAATCAACGTGTCATAGGCTGCTTGTGCAAATGCTTGTGCTTCGATCGACTGGGTGAGGTCAAATGCAACCGCACTGACATTCTCAAGACCGTTATGCGCAGCATTATCCAGCACCCGTTGCACCATAGTCTCGGAGACCTCAACCCCTGTGACTTCTGCAGCACGCGTCGCGGCTGCCAAGGTAAAATTACCGAGCCCACAGAACAAATCGAGCACGCGTTCTGTGCCCTTAAAATCCAATAGATCGAGAGCTGCCAAGACCATTTTTTGGTTGATCTGCGCGTTAATCTGCGTGAAGTCCGTCACTTCGAAGCGGTACTCCAGGCCCAATTCGCCGATGCGGTAGGTCAACAACGTAGGGCCAGAAAGCGGCCAAAGACGATGGATTGAATCGGGCCCTTTTGGTTGCAGATAAATATGCCAACCCGTGTGCGGTCCGAGGTTCTGAAACAGCTTGATGTCTGCCTCACTCAGCGGCTCCAAATGACGAATAACAATCGCCAGCACATCGTCACCGGCCGCCACCTCAACTTGCGGAATGCGATCTGGGATTGAGGTGGCAGCGATGGTCTCAGCCAATCGCGTCAACGACTGACCAATGCGCGCATCCATGACCTCACATCCGTTGATGTCTGCAATGAAATTCGACGCTTTTTCACGAAAACCCACAAGGACTCGCTCCTTCGCCCGCACCCAGCGGACGCCCAAGCGCGCACGTCGCCGATACCCGCGCAGAGCTGCGGTCAAGGTTGGTAGCTGCTGAACCTTCGACAAGGACACACCTTCTTTGCTCATCAGCGCGTGCAAGGTATTGATCTTGTGCGCGAGTTGATCCGCATGGGGCATGTGTTGCCGCGAGCACCCTCCGCAACGCTCAGCATATGGACAACTCGGGGCCTGCCGATTGGGTGACGGGTCGAGTATGGCAACCGCAACCCCGTCGGCGACTTTTGAGGACTTTTGCGTGATTTTGACCTGGACCAATTCGCCCGGCAGTGCGCCATCAACAAATAACATCCGCTCACCCCAACGCACCAGACCACGCCCCTCATGTGAGATGCGATCGATACGAATCGGAAAATCAGGCGTCGCTTTCCGGGACTGCCCACGTTTTTGCTGACCACGCTTCATCGTGGAAAGAGGTCCGTCGACAGATAACGATCACCCCGGTCACAGATAATGCAGACCACTGTACCGGTAGACAGCGTTCGCGCCACGCGGAGCGCGCCCACAACAGCGCCACCTGCGCTTACGCCACAAAAAATACCTTCTTGCACTGCTAACGTGCGCGCCATCTCTTCAGCTTCACCCTGCTCGATATCGAGTGTCAGATCGACACGATCTGGCTCAAAAATCTCTGGACGATAGGCCTCAGGCCAACGCCTGATGCCGGCAATTCGGGAGCCTTCGCTCGGTTGCAAACCGACAATGGTGAGCTGTGAATTTTGTTCCTTCAGGTACCGCGATACACCCATGATGGTTCCAGTGGTCCCCATGGCACTGACAAAATGCGTGACTTGCCCTGCGGTATCGCGCCAGATCTCCGGACCGGTCGTCTCGTAATGCGCTCGTGGGCAATCCGGGTTGGCGAACTGATTGAGAACACGCCCGTCACCACGCGCCTCCATTGCAAGCGCCAGGTCACGTGCACCCTCCATGCCCTCGGACTCGGTGACGAGAATCAGCTCAGCACCGTATGCCGTCATTGCACGCTTTCGTTCATCCGAGAGGTTATCCGGCATGATCAATGTCATCCGAAAACCTAAAATAGCGCCGACCATCGCCAGAGCAATACCGGTGTTGCCACTGGTCGCCTCGATCAATCGATCACCTGGAGAGATCTCACCGCGCGCCATTGCGCCCTGGATCATGTAAAAGGCTGGCCGATCCTTAACTGAACCCGCGGGGTTGTCTCCTTCCAGTTTACACAGCACCGTTACATCGCGCGGCAAATCGGCGCCAAGTCGCTGCAGTCTGACGAGTGGTGTTTGCCCAAGGGTCGATTCAATGGTCGGATATTGCACAGGGTCCTCCTTTCGCGGCGCTAGTTTAGCGCAGACACGAGGCCGGTGGGCGAGCGCTCAGTCGAAGGACAGCGGTTGACGAAAATACCGCTCGTAATGCCCCTCGGAGATCGCCATAAAATCGGCATTCATGGCCTCCCAAATTTCCCAGGGTTCCATAGCTTGCACTTCAGGCCGTTTTTGCAATCCGCACTGCCCCAGTTGCCCAATGCGTCCTTTGGTCTGACGCATCAGATCGTAGGCCCACCACTGTGGTGATTCTGCGGCTCGGTAGCGCAGGCCATTCGAGACGAGCGCCTCCCGCACGTCATTCGCGCTAACGACTAACAGATACCGTGCAACAACATCGCCAATCAACTGCCCAAGCCGCGTAATGACAGCCGTTTTCTGCATCTCGTCGTAGCGATTCCAATCAATGATTTCATGCGCAAACCGCTTACATCCGCGGCAGACAGAATCTCCGTAGGTTGTCGAACAGAGCCCTATACAGGGCGTTGGAACACGAGCTGGCGTCATCTAAACATCTGCGTTTGCACATTGATTTGGACTACATCCGGCCGTTTTTACGAAAAACAACGTGAGAATACAGGAAATTTTTATGACCAAATTTACATTAACGGTCACTAATAATCCTCAATCGTCATTTTTGTTGATTTTCAATCGCCCTCCACGCAAAATTTGCTCACAAAATTGAGAGGAGAAAGGGATGTCAGTGGATCAAGTAGCTGAATCAATGGAAGGTTGGAATCAAAAAGTGGCCGCGGCAGAAGAGATGATGCCGATGATTGGCCGCCTGTTTCGAGAAAAATCTGTCGAAACATCCATCTTTGGCCGACTCCTCAACAACCGCACGGTCATCAATATCATTAAGTGCTGCCGATTCGCTCGCCAAGTCGAGGACGAAGAGCTGAGTGTTCAGGAAGCGAAGCGCGTTCTGGAGGCGGTCCAAGCGCTCGATCTCGCACCCTGCCACATCGATCTCGGAAAGCTCGCGGTCAACTTTCGGCGCTTCGGTCAAGGGCAAGCATTGCAGAGCTATGTCGCCAATGAATTGAAATCCGCGGTCGGTGCTGCCGGTCGCGAAACGCCAAAAACCGACATCGTACTCTATGGCTTTGGCCGTATCGGACGGTTGTTAGCGCGCGAGCTGATCGCCAAGTCCGGCTCGAAAGAAGCCATTCGACTCCGCGCCATCGTGGTTCGGCGCAATGGTGACAGTGATCTCATCAAACGCGCGAGCTTGTTGCGTAGAGACTCGGTTCACGGTTCATTCGATGGCACCATTACGGTGGACCACGAAGGCAGTGCGATCATTGCCAACGGGCAACGGATTCAGGTGATTTACGCAGACAGCCCAACGGATGTGGATTACACCGCGTACGGCATTGATAATGCGCTAGTCGTGGATAACACCGGAAAATGGCGGGATCGCGAGGGTCTCGCGCAGCATCTGCAATGCAAGGGTGCGAGTCGAGTGTTGCTCACAGCCCCGGGTAAAGGCGACTTGAAAAATATCGTGCATGGCGTGAATCATCACGAAATCACAGATGACGACACCATTATTTCAGCGGCAAGCTGCACCACCAATGCCATCACACCGGTTTTAGCGGCACTTGACGAGAAATATGGCGTACAAAATGGCCATGTGGAAACAGTGCATAGCTACACTAACGATCAAAATCTCATTGATAATTTCCATCGCGGTGATCGTCGCGGCCGCGCCGCTGCATTGAACATGGTCTTGACCGAGACCGGGGCAGCCAAAGCAGTCGCCAAAGCACTACCGCAACTGAAAGGCAAGTTGACCGGCAACTCAATCCGCGTACCCACACCAAACGTCTCGATGGCGATTCTCAAACTCAATCTAGACACTGTGGTCGAAAAAGACGAGCTGAATGATTACCTGCGCCATGTTGCTGTGCATTCGAAGTTACAAAAGCAGGTCGATTACTCGAATTCACCGGAAGCAGTGAGCTCAGACTTTGTCGGCTCCCGCGCAGCTGGGATCGTCGATGGCTTAGCCACCATCGCCACGGGCAATAATAGTTGTGTGATCTACGTGTGGTATGACAATGAATACGGCTACGCGTGCCAGGTGATCCGCTGCCTACGTCAGATGACAAAGGCCACACTCCCGGCCTTTCCATCAGAGAACTGAAGATGACTCAGCGCGACCTGCGACCAAGTATGCACGCGGGTCGACGCTTTTTTTGCTAAAATTTCGCATTCCGGCGCGCCGTGAATCGATCTCAAAAGGATCTCCTCACCGCGCTCATGTCAACCTGAGCAAGGACGAAGACTGTGCTTGAACACTATCGTAACCATGAAGCGGAACGTGCCGCTGAAGGCATCGTGCCAAAACCCTTAAACGCTGAACAAGTCGCTGGACTGGTCGAGTTGTTAAAGAACCCGCCGGCAGGGGAAGACGCGTTTTTGTTAGACCTGCTTGTGAATCGCATTCCGGCAGGCGTCGATGAGGCGGCTTATGTCAAGGCTGCATTCTTGGCCGATGTCGCAAAAGGGACTGCAGCGAGCCCCCTCGTTTCACGCGAAGAAGCGACACGACTCTTGGGAACGATGCTCGGTGGCTACAACATTCCACCACTCGTTGAGCTTCTGGACGATCAGGTTGTTGGATCCGTTGCGGCGACCGCGCTGAAAGACACGCTACTGATGTTCGATGCCTTCCATGATGTGGAAGACAAGCGCCAAGCCGGAAATACCCTTGCGCAAAGCGTGATGGAGTCTTGGGCGAATGCGGAATGGTTCCTGAAAAAGCCTGCACTGGCCGAATCGATCACCGTCACTGTGTACAAAGTGCCGGGTGAAACCAATACCGATGATCTGTCACCGGCTGTCGATGCCTGGAGTCGTCCAGACATCCCACTGCACGCGCAAGCGATGCTGAAAGCGCGCATGGAGCGCCCGCTCGAGACAATTGAAGAACTGAAGCAGAAGGGTCACCCAATTGCCTATGTGGGTGATGTGGTCGGAACCGGTTCATCGCGGAAATCAGCAACCAACTCGGTACTCTGGCATATGGGGGACGATATCCCACATGTGCCAAACAAGCGGGCCGGCGGCGTCTGTATCGGCGGCAAAATTGCCCCGATCTTCTTCAACACCATGGAAGATGCGGGTGCACTGCCAATTGAATGCGATGTCACTAAAGTAGATACAGGTGACGTGATCACTATAAACCCTATGAGGTCATCACCAACCAGAGCCGGTGATGTCATTGCAGGTTCAAGCTGAAAGCGACGTCATCTTGGATGAAGTCCACGCCAGTGGACAGATCCGTTGATTGTCGGGCGCGGATTAACGACGCTGCCGTGCGCGCGAGAACGCTTGGCCTCATTACAGCTTGGATATCTTCACCACACCCACCACTTCCAATGGAAAGCAACAAAGGGCTTCACCTTGGCGCAGAAGGTAATCAGCAAAGCCTGTGGCATCAGGCGTCCATGAGAACCTATTATGTGAGCCTCGGATGACCACAGTGGGCTCACAAAGACACCACCGGCCCAATGACCCGTGATAAGATTGAAGAACTGGCTTGCCTTAGTTTCAAGCCGATTTGACCATGCAGTCGTTCTGTCACGGCGGCTATCCAAAGCCTGGATGTCAGAGCACAACACACACTGCCTGACCATGTCCTTGAATCGTAGTGGCGTTCACTGCGACCTGGTAACTGATTATTCCTCCTTGGGCTATGAACCGGTCTTGCTCGTGGTACCGTCTGGTACCGGTGGTGATTCACACCCGTTTCCCGATTGGCATCATTCCCAGGCGGATCAGGCTTAGTCCTTCGCTGCCTGGCCACAGAAGTCATGCCGTTATATATGGATATGCATCGGTCGATTCGCGTGCATTTCAAAGGTGAAATGCAGCCGGGCATTACGATACATGACTTAGTCAACGCCATTCCGTATGCGGCGATCCGGCAGCATGTATTAGGAAGGAAGGCAAAAAGAACTGCTTCTCGGACGCATCCTCGAAATCGAAGGCCTGCCAACGTTGACAGTGGAACAGGCATTTGAACTGTCGACGCCTCAGCAGAGTAACTCGGCAGGTGGCTGTACTATCAAAACTCGAGTGAAGCGCCTATTCGTGAATATCTCTTATCCAGATATCACCTCTTGGAAGTGGATGATCGCCGACGGTATGGCGATGCGGACCGTGGACGCCGTATTCAGGCGATGGAAGCCTGGCTTGCCAGTCAAAGCTGATGCAAGCTGATGCCGATGCCAGTACGCGGAAGTCATTGAAATCGATTGTGGACATCAAGAAGCCACTGTTAGCCTGTCAAATGATCCCGATGACGTGAAGCCTTGTCTGAAGTCAGGGCACACATATCGACGAGGTCTTCATTGGCTCGTGCATGACGGCATTGGGCATTACCGTGCCGCAGAGTGAACTCTTGAAGAAGGTCTCATCCATACCCACACGTTTGTGGATTGCCCCACCAACGCGGATGGACGAGCATCAACTGATGGAAGAAGGGTACTACGCGATCTACGGAAAGGCCGGTGCGCGGACCGAGATGCCGGGATGCTCTCTATGCATGGGTAACCAGGCGCGCGTGGCGGATAACGCGACTGTGGTCTCAACCTCGACGCGAAACTTCCCAAATCGTCTGGGTAACGGTGCGAACGTGTTCCTATCGAGCGCGGAGTTGGCCGCAGTGGCATCGATTCTGGGTCGCTTGCCGACTGTTGAGGAATACATGGCCTATGCCAAGGACATCAATGCCATGGCCGGGGAGATCTATCGCTACCTCAATTTCCACCAGATCGCAGAGTTCCAGGCGAAAGCCCAGGAAGCTCAAATTCCGATGGAAGAAATCGCCTAAACGAGCAGAGCATAAAAAAACCGGGACTGAGTCCCGGTTTTTTTCGCCTGTCATTTTTCGATCATTAGAGCCGCTAGACATCCAAAGGAATCGGCGACACCACAATCCCATTATTGTCGGCCGCGAGAAAATCGCCAGGATGGATCGTGACACCAGCAAAGGTGACCGTCACGTCGACCTCGCCGATACCCTTTTTCTCTGTCTTGATCGGATGCGCTGCCAATGCCTGTACACCGATATCCATGGCCGCCAACACATCCACATCGCGAACGGATCCATAGATCACAAATCCAGCCCAGCCATTGGCAAGGGCAGTGGCTGCGATCATGTCACCCAATAACGCGCATCGTAATGAGCCACCACCATCCACCACCATAACGCGGTTGAGACCGGGCGTCCCTGCCAACGCTTTTACCTTTGAATTATCTTCAAAGCATTTTACGGTGACACAGAGACCAGAAAACGCGTTGCGTCCCCCGTAATTTGTAAAGACAGGGTCCAAGGCGGCAATGCCGCCGGCGTAGTCATCACAGAGATCAGGGGTCGATTTCATTACTTATTGTCTTGTGCATCCGCAAGGAAAAACCAGGTCTCAAGTACGGTATCTGGATTCAAGGATACCGAATCGATCCCCTGCTCCATTAACCAAAACGCAAGGTCTGGGTGGTCCGATGGACCTTGACCACAGATACCGATGTACTTACCAGCCTTGTTACAGGCCGCAATGGCACGTGACAGCAGAAACTTCACTGCAGGGTCTCGCTCATCAAAGGCTGCAGCGACGATTCCCGAGTCGCGATCGAGTCCCAGGGTCAACTGCGTCAGGTCGTTTGAACCAATAGAGAACCCATCAAAGTATTCAAGGAACTCGTCGGCCAACACCGCATTGGATGGCAGTTCGCACATCATAATGATCTCGAGGCCATTCTTTCCGCGCTCAAGTCCATTGGCTTTCAGCAGCTCAATCACAGCCGCGGCCTCGTTCAGCGTCCGCACAAACGGAACCATGATCGAGACGTTCGTCAGACCCATCTCATCGCGAACTTTTTTCAAGGCGCGACACTCGAACTCAAAACATGGCCGAAACGCTTCCGAGATGTAACGTGAGGCACCACGGAATCCGAGCATCGGATTCTCTTCTTCGGGCTCATACAATGGCCCACCGATGAGGTTACGGTACTCGTTTGATTTAAAATCGGACAACCGCACAATCACGCGCTCCGGAGCAAAGGACGCACCGAGCGTTGAGATGCCCTCAACCAACTTTTCAACATAAAAATCAGTCGGGCTCGCGTACCCGCCGATTCGATCCGCAATCTCATCTTTAAGATCAGCAGATAAGGTGTCGTAATCCATGAGCGCGCGCGGGTGCACGCCGATCATCCGGTTGATGATGAATTCGAGACGCGCTAAACCAATGCCCGCATGCGGCAGCCGCTGGAAGTCAAACGCACGATCAGGGTTACCGACGTTCATCATGATCTTGAACGGCAATTCAGGCATCGCATCCACACTGGTGACGCGATGGTCATACGGCAGGATGCCCGCATAGATATGCCCGGTGTCACCCTCAGCACAGCTGACAGTCACCTCAACATTGTCGTGCAACAACTCGGTTGCATCACCACAACCAACGACCGCAGGAATACCGAGCTCACGCGCAATAATAGCCGCGTGGCATGTCCGTCCACCCCGATTGGTGACGATCGCAGAAGCACGCTTCATCACCGGCTCCCAATCCGGGTCCGTCATGTCAGTGACAAGAACATCGCCCGGCTGAACTTCGTCCATCCGTGCGAGGTCTTTGACGAGCCGCACTGGACCCTGACCAATCTTCTGACCGATCGCGCGCCCTTGAGCCAGCACCTCACTTTTTTGCTTTAGAACAAATCGCTCCATCTGACGGCCGTCTTGTTGACTCTGCACCGTCTCGGGTCGCGCTTGTACAATGTACAACTTGCCATCGTCACCATCACGCGCCCATTCGATGTCCATTGGACGTCCATAATGTTTTTCGATCGTCAATGCCTGACGAGCCAATGACTCTACTTCAGCATCTGTAATACAGAAGGTTTTGCGTTCCGCTTCATCGACGTCGACCGTCTCGACAGAGCGACCCGGTTTTGACGAATCGGCATAGACCATCTTAATGAGCTTGGAGCCGCGGGTCCGGCGAAGAATCGCTGGACGCCCCGCCTCGAGCGTCGGTTTGTGTACATAGAATTCATCTGGATTGACTGCACCCTGAACCACCGTTTCACCGAGTCCATAGGCCGCGGTGACAAAGACCACATCACGGAAGCCGCTCTCTGTGTCCATGGTGAACAAGACGCCAGCCGCACCCGTCTCAGAACGCACCATGCGCTGAATACCTGCGGACAGCGCAACCAGCTCATGCGCAAACCCCTGATGCACGCGATAGGAGATGGCACGATCATTAAATAAGGATGCAAACACCTCTTTGATCGCCAACTTCACGTTGTCGATACCGGAGATGTTCAAAAATGTCTCTTGTTGCCCAGCGAAGGAGGCATCCGGCAAATCTTCTGCGGTGGCCGACGAGCGCACAGCCACTTTCATCCCAGCATTCCCCTCGATCATCTGGGCAAACGCCGTTTCGATGGCCGCATCAAGTGCCGGTTGGAATGGCGTTTCAATAATCCACGAACGAATTTGAGCACCTGTTTTAGCCAACGCATTGACGTCCTCGACGTCCAGTACATTGAGTGCCTGATTGATCCGGTCAGCGAGATTCTCGTGTTGCAAAAATTCACGATACGCATGTGCTGTCGTGGCAAATCCATTTGGCACGCTCACGCCAGCCCCAGCAAGGTTCGAAATCATTTCACCAAGCGATGCGTTTTTCCCACCCACACGCTCAACATCGTGCATGCCAAGCTGATCAAACCACAGGATATAGTTGTCCAACAGGAATCCCCTTCCGTCTTGTGTCTTTGAAACCACTAACGCAGACTTGAGAGGGGATGCATCCATGCACAGACCCATTCGCGTCACGTGGTCGTCGATAAAGCCGACAAGTATAAATGATTTGGAACTGAATATGACCTCAGAAATTCGTCCAGTTTTCTTTATTTCCGATGGCACCGGATTGACGGCCGAGGGATTGGGCCAAGCGTTGCTCAGTCAATTCGATATGGTGAAATTTGAAAAAACCACACTGCCCTACGTTGACACGGTAGAGAAGGCGAAAAAAGCGGTCGCGGAGATCAATGCAGCCGGCGAATCGCATCAGATCACCCCGATTGTGTTTGATACGATCGTCAACCAAGAAGTCCGCGATGTCTTGGCGCATTGCAATGGATTTCTAGTTGATATCTTCCAGACCTTTTTAAAGCCCCTCGAACGAGAGCTCGGCAAAAGTTCAAGCTACTCAGTCGGCATGAGCCATGCGGTGGCTCCAGATGGGCAATACAGCCGCCGTATCGATGCGGTTAACTTTGCACTCGACAATGACGATGGCGCCCGAATTCGATACTACGACCAAGCCGATCTCATCTTAATTGGCGTCTCGCGCTCAGGAAAAACGCCCACGAGTCTCTATTTAGCCATGCAATACGGGTTGAAGGTGGCGAATTACCCGCTGACCGAGGATGATCTCGATGATGATGCGCTACCCGATACCCTGCGAAAATACAAACCCAAACTGTTTGGCCTGACAATCGATCCAGAGCGTTTGCAAGCCATCCGGGAAATGCGCCGGCCAGAATCACGCTATGCCTCGCTCAAACAGTGCCAATATGAGGTCAACGAAGTTGAGGCGCTGTATCGACGCCATGCGATCCCATTTTTATCCACCACCGATCGCTCGGTTGAAGAAATTAGTGGACGGATTCTGCAGATGACCGGGAAACGGAAAACGCTGCGCTAGCGGTGAAAGTGCGCCAGTACCGCATCAGCGACAGCCTCTGGTTTCTGATAGGGCAACGCATGGTCAACACCGGGAATCGCCACATAGCTCCAGCGCTCGAGCGTCTCTGCCAGACGCTGGTGCAAGGTGTGTGCAACCAAAGGACTTTTCCCGCCCACGATACTCAGTGTGGCCGGGGCCGCCTCAATCAGTGCAAATCGATCCACATGCCAAGCCGCCTCATTCACAGCCATCAACGCATAGGCAAGACCGAGTGGCCGGGCTGCTAACCGTTGAACGGTCATGCGCTCAACACGCGGATGTGTGGAACGCTTGGGTGCAATTAAATCAAGAAAGGCAGTGACACCGAGCTTTGGATCCGCATGATGCACCAGCGCATCGACCGCCTGGGCATAGCTTGCGCGCAACGCACGGAGCGCATCGAGCGACTCACGCTCCAACAATGCGGGCTCAATTAATGCGAGCCTATTAACACGGTCGGGCGCAGCGGCGTTCCACATCAGGCTCACTAAGCCACCGAAGCTGTATCCCACCAAATCGAAGGTCTCGATCTGAAAAGCCACGGCCACAGCCTCAAGATCTGACACGACCTGATCAAGCTCGATTGGTCGATCAAGCAAATCGAGTGCGTGCGATCGGCCCATGCCGCGCAGGTCGACAGCAAATACCCGGCGGTACGCCGAGAAGCGCGATAGCATCGGATACCAGGTGAGCTCCGAGGCGACACCTGCCCCGTGCAACAGCACCAGGTCACCTTTGCCTGTGGAGTTTTCAACACTGTGGACCGCAATGTGGTAGTCCGGAACAGCCAACATCTCCACACGTGCCGTGTGGTGCAACGTTGACATCAGAGCATAGGGACCTGGACAGACTCGAAAATCCGCTCAGCTTCCGCACGGCCCTGACTCCGCAAAAATTGACCGATGATGTCTCTGGAGAGATGCGGCGCGAACAGACTCACGAAGCGGTACATATACCCCCGCAGGAATGTGCCACGACGAAACGCAATCGAGGTAATACTTGGACTGAAGAGGTGACTTGCGCTGACCGAGACTAAATCCAGATCCGTTTGCGCGTCGTGTGCCATGTCCGCCACGATCCCAACACCCAGACCCAGTCGCACATAGGTCTTAATGACGTCAGCATCT
This sequence comes from Litorivicinus sp., assembly GCA_018402605.1. Classification (GTDB taxonomy): domain Bacteria; phylum Pseudomonadota; class Gammaproteobacteria; order Pseudomonadales; family Litorivicinaceae; genus HIMB30. The sequence goes on from JAGYIK010000021.1 coordinate 14,598, forward strand.
GCCGCAGTAAACACCACTTTAGGCGTCAATCCTTCTTTCTCAAAGGCTTCATCGAGCTTGGATCGCCCAGTGAAACCAAAGACATAAGTCACAATGGGATGCCGCGCTAATTCAGCAAGGGTCAGTGGATGATCGAGGTTCGCTAACGCATGCTCTTTCGGTACGATGATGGCCCGATTCCATTGATAGCAGGGCATCAACAGCAGATTGGAAAAATGCTCCAGCCCCTCGGTTGCGATCGCAAAATCCACTTCACCACTGGCCGCCATTTCAGCAATTTGTGCTGGCGTTCCTTGCTGCATTTGCAGGGAGACCTCGGGGTATTCCTGCATAAATTGATGGATGATCGGGGGCAGGACGTAGCGTGCTTGGGTGTGGGTGGTGGCAATTGAGAGCACTCCCTTCGTCTCATCGGAGAATTCCTGCGAGATTTGCTTGATCGCATCGACCTTGTGCAGGATCTCACTGGCAACACGTAAGACCTCTTCGCCGGCAGGCGTAATCGCGACTAAATGTTTACCATTGCGCGCGAACACTTCCACACCAAGCTCTTCTTCAAGCAGACGGATCTGCTTGGAAATTCCGGGCTGCGAGGTGAAAAGACTTTGCGCTGTCGCCGAGACATTTAACTCGTGATTGGCGACCTCATATATGTAGCGAAGTTGTTGCAGCTTCATTTATTTGCCGTTGACTTGATGTATCTCAAAATATGCATCGGTGGTTTCACACTTATAACCGTTTTATACTGTAACGGCCTGCCATAATAACCATAACAACTAGCCAAGTCGCATCTTTTTTAAGCGTGCTGTCTGTGAACTCATGCTTTTGGATGCTTCACGCGCTAGCATATAGCCAATTAAACTATGGTTAGACGAAATTTTCATAAAAGGAAGGATCAGGATGTCTATCGCTCAAGCGCACCCCGCCTATGACTACCGCACCGTTCGCCAATTCGCGATCATGGCGATCGTCTGGGGGATCGTTGGCATGGGAGTCGGGGTACTCATCGCAGCACAGCTGGTGTGGCCCGAATTACTGGCCTCAGAATACACCCATTTCGGGCGCTTGCGT
>JAGYIK010000210.1 GCA_018402605.1 Litorivicinus sp.
TCTGCTTGACGCACTGGATCACTGTCTCAGCTCCCTCACGTGTCAGTCTCTTTGCACCGAGTCCCTGTCCCCCGTGATAGAGCAGGCCAAGCACAGGCACACTGACGAACCCGTACACCGTGCGATGGGCATCAATCAGGGCGAGGTTACATGTGAATTCGCCATTTCTCTGGATGAACTCTTTGGTGCCATCCAAGGGATCAATGAGCCAGAAGCGTGCGTGCGTTTCTGGAAGCTTGAGCGATTCGGGATCCTCTTCACTGACGATTGGGATGTCTGGGGTGAGCGCCGAGAGGCCTGCCACCAACACCTGATGTGCGGCTAAATCGGCTTCGGTGACTGGCGATTGATCGCCCTTTGTCGCAATGCCCAAATCACTTGACTCATAAATCGCCAGGATTGCATCGCTGGCTTGCCACATCAGTTGATTCAGCGCTTGGAGTGTTTCAGAGTCTTCAAGAAATCCGAGATCTGCTCGGCTCATCGGAAGCTCAACTCAGCCAACAAACGCCGGACGGTCTCCTCGACCGATTCATGGTCGGTGTGGATGTGCACATCGGGGTTGATTGGTGCCTCATACGGGCTTCCAATGCCGGTGAAGTTCGGGATCTCCCCACGCCGTGCTTTTTGGTACAGGCCTTTGGGGTCCCGTGCTTCAGCGACCTCTAGGGGCGTATCGACAAAGATCTCCACAAACTCTCCCTCCCCAAATAATCCCCGCACCATGTCCCGCTCTGCTCGGAAGGGTGAGATAAAGGCGGTGAGCACTACAACCCCCGCATCCACCATCAGCTTGGCGACCTCGCCAATTCTTCGGATGTTTTCGACCCGGTCTGCGTCTGTAAATCCCAAATCACTGTTCAGTCCATGGCGCACATTATCGCCATCGAGCACATAGGTGCGGATGCCCTGTGCATGCAGCGCCTTCTCAAGGGCGTTGGCGATTGTGGATTTCCCAGATCCGGAGAGCCCGGTGAACCAGAGCACCTGACTTCCGTGTCCGTTAAGTGTGCGACGTGCGACTTTATCGACCTCGAGTTTTTGTCGGTGTACGTTTTTGGCACGTCGGAGCGCAAACTCAATCATGCCGGCAGCCACCGTGTGGTTGCTCATCCGATCAATCAGGATAAAGGCTCCCATGGGGGCGCAGTCCTGATAGCGTTCAAAGGCAATGGGACGGTCGGTTTTGACGGTGACTACAGAGAGGTCATTGAGCTCAAGTTGCGTCGCTGCCATGTGCTCAAAGGTGTTGATGTTGATTTTGTGCTTGATTGCCGTGATATGTGCGTTGACTTGGGTGGTGCCGAGCTTCAACCAAAAACTACGTCCCAGATAGCCTGGTTGTTGATCCATCCACACGATATTGACTTCAAACTGATCCGACACTTCACAGGGCGCATCGGCAGCCACAATGACGTCACCACGCGAGGCATCGATTTCGGAATCGAGCGTCAAAGTGACCGCTTGACCCGCCTCGGCGGACTCAAGGTGGTCGTCAAACAACACAATCCCCTGAATCTTTGCAGTCGCCCCGGACGGCAAGACACGGATCGATTGGCCCACTGTGGCTGTACCGGCTTCAATCGTGCCTGAGAATCCTCGGAAATCCAGATTCGGACGATTCACCCATTGCACTGGGAATCGAAGCGCATGGTTGACGCGTGTCGCGCGAGGGTCGACGGTCTCCAGCAATCCCAGAAGGGTCGGCCCCTGATACCAGTGCATGTAACTGGAGCGCTCGATGATGTTGTCCCCTTTAAGCGCCGACAT
>JAGYIK010000211.1 GCA_018402605.1 Litorivicinus sp.
CTGGGCTTGGTTTGGTACTGCTGGTGGTTTTGGGTGTCGTGCTTGCGGTCATGATTCCAAGCAGTTCGGCCTTACTTCAAATTATCAATGGACACTATCTCAGTGGTGCCCTGGTGTTCGGTGGGGGGCATGTGTTGCTTCCGTTATTGCAAGCCGAATTCGTGCCGCCACTTGGGCAAGCCGAATTTCTTGCAGGATATGGTTTGGCACAAGCCATGCCTGGCCCGCTGTTCACGATGGCTGCGTATTTGGGGGTGCTTAGTTTGCCCGAATCTCCCATTCTGGCTGCGAGCCTCGCAATTGTTGCGGTGTTCTTACCCGGTGTCTTATTGTTGGCAGCGGCTGGTTTATTCGGTAAAGAATGGATGCCGTGGCTGAAACCGCGGCTGGGATTCGTCAATGCGGTGGTGGTTGGCCTATTGGCGTCGGTATTGATCAATCCAATCTTTACCCAAAGTGTGACCTCTGGAGCGACGACAGCGCTTGCAATGGTGAGTCTACTCATGGCTGTGATTTGGAAGCGCAGTCCGCTGGAATTGGTGGCGGCCATGTTGGCACTGAGTTTTGTATTTCATTCGATGGAATGGATTTAATGGCTTTGCCGGTGGTGAGTTTACTGGTTACGAGTATCGCAGCCTTGTTACAGCTTTTTTTGACGTTTCAAGTCATCAAGCGTCGGAGGGCCGAGCAAGCCTCGATCGATAAGAGTCCTTCGGTCGATCTGCAGCGCGCAATCCGCGCGCACGGTAACTTTACAGAAGTGACTCCTATCTTTCTGATTCTAATCATATTATTAGAGCTGGTTGACAGTTTTTTATGGTGGGTTGGTGGCCTTGGGATATTATTTCTAGTGGGCCGTGTGCTGCATGCGAGATCCATCTTGGTCGATGAGGTGGCTGCCGAGCCCCGATTCCAAAATCGCGTGCGTGGCATGGTGATGACGATCACAAGTATTGGATTGGCGGCAGTCAGTGGTCCGGTGTTTATTGCCTGGTTCATCTTGGGTGGTCAAGGCTGAGCGGTCGCCGCGCCGATCGCCTAGAAACACCGAGCTCCCGAGTCACTGAAACTGCACAGTCTGGTGAGAGTGCATCTGGGCGACGATGCAGCCCAAACGCCATGTGGTTGTGCTGCTAGCCGCGCAAATAGGACTCGAGAAAAGCCAATGTACGGGCAAGGGAGAGGGCGGCATCGTCTTCGTCGTAGCGTCCACCGGTGGGGTTTGCAAAAGCATGGTCTGCCGTATACCAGTGAGTTGTCAGCAAGTGCTCCCGATCTGCTTCGCGAAGCGCGCGTTGCAATCCACCAACCATGGCGGGGTTGATGTTCTTATCGAGAGTCCCAAAATGCCCAAGTAACGGCGTTTGCAGATTGGCGACCTGATCTGCAGTGACCACTACATTGCCATAGTAGATGACTGCAGCATCTGGTGAAGCTGAGATGGCAGTCTGCAGACTCCAGCCGCCGCCAAAGCACCAACCGCAGGTGGCCACCTTTCCGTTCCCTTGACCTCGCGCCCAATCCACCCAGGCGTTCATCGTACGCGTCGCGTGGTCCTTGTTCAGGCCTCTGGTCTGCGCCATTGCGCCATCACGATCAGTGGCCACAGATCCATTGAACAGATCCACAGCCAAGGCGCGGAAGCCTTTGGCCTTAAACTCTTGTGCCACGGCCTTGATATGATCGTTCAATCCCCACCATTCATGGATGAGGAGCACAGTGGGCGCGTTGGCATCTTCTGGCGCTGCCAAGTAGCCA
>JAGYIK010000212.1 GCA_018402605.1 Litorivicinus sp.
AGGCCAGCGATGCAAACAAAATCTCGTTATCTGCTCAGGATCACCTGTCCAGGGCGCACCGGTTTGGTCGCTGCGATCACCGGATTTCTGGCAGAAGAATCCTGTTTTATTACAGAACTCTCGCAGTTTGATGATATCCAGACCGGCCGATTTTTTTGTCGAGCCGAGTTTTTCAAGCCAGACAGTGGGCTAACGCCGGATGCGCTCTCAGAACGATTCGCTCACATTGGTGCGCAGTTTTCTATGGAGTGGCGATTTATTGATCCGTCGATTCCACATAAAACATTGATTTTAGTCTCCAAGTTTGACCATTGTCTGAATGATTTGTTGTATCGGAAAGGGACTGGCGAGCTCAATATTGCGGTGACTGCGGTTGCGTCAAATCATCCGGATCTGGAGCCCTTGGCGCGATTTCACACGGTGCCCTATGAGGTCCTCCCCACTGGACGCTCGCAACTTGGGACGAAGGCGGCACAAGAAGATTGTATTCGAGAATTAATTTCCGAAGGCGAGGTCGAGTTGGTTGTGCTGGCGCGTTACATGCAAATTTTGTCCGATGAGTTGTGCCGAGATCTGGCCGGTCGCTGCATCAATATCCATCATTCGTTTTTACCAAGTTTTAAGGGTGCGAGACCCTATCATCAGGCCTATGAGCGGGGTGTCAAAGCCATTGGGGCGACTGCGCACTATGTGACAGCGGATCTTGATGAGGGTCCCATTATTGATCAGGAAGTTGCGCGGGTTGATCATACACAAGGACCGGACGCGCTTTTGGCGGTTGGCCGGAATATGGAAAACTATGCACTCTCGCGTGCTGTGAAGGCGCATAGTGAGCATCGTGTATTCTTAAATGGACATAAGACGGTGGTACTGAAATGACAGCGGTCCGGATTGATGGCACGGCGATGGCTCAGGTGGTTCGCGCGGAAGTGGCCGAGGGCGTTGCGCAACTGAAGGCGAGTCATGGAATCACTCCAGGTTTGGCCGTCGTTTTGGTGGGTGAAGACCCAGCCAGTCAGGTCTATGTTCGAAATAAGGTGAAGCAAACCGAAGCCTGTGGGATGCGTTCCTACCATCACGTGCTCTCCAAGGACACAACGCGTGAGTCCTTGTTGCGATTGATCGCGTCTTTAAATGCAGACATCGATGTGCACGGTATCTTGGTTCAACTCCCACTGCCTGCGCACCTCGACTCGAAAGATGTCATTGAATCGATTGATCCCGCAAAAGACGTCGATGGATTTCACACCGCGAATGTGGGCGAATTGTGGACGGGGGGTGCGCCTTTCGTGCCCTGTACGCCGCTTGGTTGTCTTCGGCTGTTGAAGTCGGTTGAACCGAATATTTCGGGTAAACACGCGGTCGTGATCGGCCGCTCTAATATTGTCGGTCGTCCAATGGCGGCATTGTTGCTGAATGAATCTGCAACGGTGACCATTGCGCATTCTAAGACTCAAGATTTGCCAGCACTGTGTAGGCAGGCCGATATCTTGGTGGCGGCTGTCGGTCGGCCAGAGATGGTCAAATCCGATTGGATTAAGCCAGGTGCTATTGTGTTGGATGTTGGGATTAATCGGGTCGCGACGGAAGACGGGAAAGGGCGCTTGGTCGGTGATGTCGACTTTGCTGATGTCTCCGCTGTCGCAGGTGCTATTACGCCAGTTCCGGGTGGGCCTGGCCCAATGACAATCGCATGTCTTTTGGCCAATACTCTTGAGGCTGCTAAGCGTCGCGTTTCTCAGTAATGTGAG
>JAGYIK010000213.1 GCA_018402605.1 Litorivicinus sp.
GCGTGGTGATGCGTCCATTGTTGTTCCGTCCACCTGACTTTGATTTCTTTTCCAGTAGCGGCGCGTGCGGAGCTCCTTTATGAAGTTCCGGCGTCACAATTTTTACCATGTGACGGCGACCGGCTGACGTTGGTTTACATTTTACGATTGCCATAACTTCCGTCTCACTCGCCCGCTACAAAGGAAATCTCTTGCCCTTCCGCGACAGTGACATAGGCCTTGCGAAGATCATTTCGCTTGCCCATCCCACGCACGGTGCGCTTGGTCTTTCCTTTGATGTTCACAACATTGACCTTGGTGACCGACACTTCAAACAGGGACTCAACAGCCGCCTTGATTTCCGTTTTGGTCGCATCCGCAGCCACTTTGAATACATATTGATTGTTCTGATCAGCAACGACAGTGGCCTTCTCAGACACGTGTGGCCCTTTCAGAACCATAAAGATACGTTCTTGGTTCATGCCAACTGCTCCTCAATCGCCTTCAGCGCATCGACAGTCACCAGCACCTTCTCATAAGAGATCAGGCTCACTGGATCAATCGCCGCCGCATCGCGCACATCAACATGCGGAAGATTGCGGGCTGACAAATACAAGGCATCTGATACCTCACCAGCAATGATCAACACATTGGTCAATTCCATCGCATTGAGTTTCTCGGCAAGCACACGTGTTTTTGGTGCATCGACCACAAACTCACTCGCAATCACTAAACGGTCTTGGCGAATCAGTTCGCTCCAGATGCTCTGCATTGCTGCGCGATACATCTTCTTGTTGACCTTTTGGCTATGATCTTGAGGCTTGGCCGCGAAGGTGACACCACCCGTGCGCCAAATTGGAGACCGCGTTGTACCTGCACGCGCACGACCCGTGCCCTTCTGACGCCATGGCTTACGGCCACCGCCAGAGACTTCAGACCGTGTCTTTTGCGCGCGAGTACCCTGACGGGCTCCCGCCAGATACGCTGTCACCACCTGGTGGATCAGCGACTCGTTGAATTCCCGACCGAACGCGACGTCAGAGACTTCGACTGTTCCACCGGCTACAAGATTTAATTCCATGATCGACTCCCTCAGGCCTTAACAGCAGGCTTGATGATGACGTCGGTCCCGTTCGCACCTGGAACAGCACCCTTTACGAGAATTAGACCTTTCTCTTCGTCAATCCGAACAACTTCTAAGCCTTGAACGGTAACCCGCTCGGCTCCCATATGGCCCGCCATCTTCTTACCTTTGAAGACGCGACCTGGTGTTTGGCAGTTACCGATAGAACCCGGCGCCCGGTGTGACAACGAGTTACCGTGCGTCGCATCTTGCATCGCGAAGTTCCAGCGCTTAATGACACCCGCGAAACCTTTACCTTTCGATTGGCCGGTCACATCCACCTTCTGCCCAGCTTCAAAACGCTGCACAGTGATTTCGGAACCCACAGCCAGATCACCAAGGTCTTCCACACGGAATTCCCACAGGCCACGACCCATGCGTGTATCCGCTTTCGCTAAATGGCCCTTGATCGGCTGACTGACGCGATGTTGCGCACGGCGCTCACCGACAGTCACCTGAATGGCTTGATAACCGTCTGTTTCAACGGTTTTAACTTGACTCACCCGATTTGGCTCTACCTGAACAACGGTCACAGGAATAGACACGCCATCTTCAGTAAATACCCGGGTCATACCGGTCTTCCGACCGACAACTCCAATTGTCATCTCGACTTCCTCTCTGCCTGCACAGGGGGC
>JAGYIK010000214.1 GCA_018402605.1 Litorivicinus sp.
GCGCCCTGCGTTATGAAGTTACGCGCCTCGGATGCTGAGGCCACCAATCCGGTCTCGCGCAGCAATATTGAAAGCGGGATACTTCCCTGTGCATCCGCAACGACAGTCGCTTCAGGCATCTCATCCGGAATATCGCCAGCTTTAAACTTGTTGCCCGCACTTTTGGATGCACGCTCAGCCGCTTCTGCATCATGAAATCGCGTGATCAGCTCTCTGGCGAGCTCCGCCTTCGCGCCGTTTGGCGATGCGCGCCCTGCTTCAACGTCAGCGCGCAATGCACGGATTTCATCCAATGATTTAAAGCTCAAGAGTTCGTAATAACGCCACATGAGTGCATCGGAAATGCCCATGAACTTGCCGTACATGTCGCCTGGGCTGTCATTGAGCCCGATATAGTTGTCCAGCGACTTCGACATTTTCTTTTCGCCATCGAGCCCCTCGAGGATTGGCATCATCACGATCGCCTGCGGAGACTGCCCAGCATCACGCTGTAATTCACGCCCCATCAACAGATTAAACCGCTGATCCGTGCCACCCAGCTCAACGTCGGATTCCAGTGCAACCGAGTCGTACCCCTGCATCAAGGGATACAGAAACTCATGGATCGAAATGGGTTGCTCCGCCTTGAACCGCTTTTGGAAATCATCACGCTCGAGCATGCGTGCCACGGTGAGCTTTGCTGCAAGCCGGACAAAATCCTGTGGCTTTAAGGCATTCATCCAGCGGCTGTTGTATTCCACCCGCGTTTTGTCACGATCAAGAATCTTAAAGACCTGCTGCGCATAGGTTTCTGCATTTGCCTTTAATTGGTCCTCAGTGAGCGGTTGCCGCGTCTGGTTCTTTCCGGTGGGGTCACCGATCAAACCGGTGAAATCGCCGATGAGAAAGATCACCTCATGGCCGAGATCCTGAAACTGTCGAAGCTTATTGATGAGCACCGTGTGCCCAAGATGTAAATCCGGTGCCGTTGGATCAAAGCCCGCTTTGATACGCAGACACCGTCCCGACTTCAATTTTTCGCGCAAGTCCTCAAGAGGCAATATCTCATCTGCACCGCGGGCAATCTCCTCAAGCGCGCGTTCAACGGCTTGGTCATTCACTGTTGTCATGCTGGTCTCTCGAAAACTAGACGTATAAAAGGCACCATTCTACGCAAACCTCCATTGTTTTTTATATGCAAGCGTTAATCGGTTTCTGTACACTCCGCGAAAGCTTGCACGTTGAGGACCGAATGCGCGCCCTGCTCGAACGACTGAATACGCTATGCCACCCCTTTCCCGGAATCCATGTCCTCGGCGTCTCTGCCTCCGCCATCCTGCTCACGACAGCACTGTTGTGGCCCTCCTCCGGACAAACAATTCCCGAGGGGCTCTCAAGTATGCCGCTGGCCCATCTACTCAAAAGTGACGCATCACGAGACGCAGCCACATCTGAACACGCAGCGCTTCGAGTGATCACAGAGCAAGTCAATAGTGGTGACTCCCTCAGTGTATTGTTTCAACGTCAAAACCTCTCACCGCAGTTGCTAGTCGAAGTCACTCGGAATGAAGGACGAAGTGACCGAGTGAGCCGGCTGCGTGCAGGCCAACAGGTGGAATTCCGTTATCAGGGCGACCACCTTGCCGAAGTGGCTGTGATTCATTCACCATTTCATCAAACCGTGTCACGTCTTACTGATGACCAAACGTGGTCGATAGCGCAACAATTCAGAGAGCCGGAAATCTACATCGAG
>JAGYIK010000215.1 GCA_018402605.1 Litorivicinus sp.
CGGCCTGGCTCTTCAATGCTTTGCAATGACGCCAGCACTTCAGCGGGAATTTTTTTAGACGCTTTGACGTACTTGTCAAACTGATCCATCAAAACACGAATTAATGCATCCTGATGGTGTTCTTTCAGTGGAATCGACTCGACGATTTCTGCCGATGCAGAGTAATAGGCTCCGGCCAACTCAAAACTGTGAACCCTGGCGCGTTGACCGCCTTCGATTAAGACCTTGACTGTGCCATCAGGGAGCTTCAGAAGCTGCAAGATGGTCGCAACGGTACCAATCTCATACAGCTCGTCCGGCCGCGGCTCATCCTCGCTCGCGACTTTTTGCGCGACTAACAGAATCTCTTTGCCGCCGTCCATCGCACTTTGCAGCGCCTTGATCGAACGCTCGCGTCCCACGAACAGCGGTAGCACCATGTGCGGGTAAACCACAACGTCCCGCAGCGGGAGTAATGGGAGGTCCAGCTGGTGGCTGCTCATTCTTTATACTTCCTACATCAATCGGCGGAATTGGCCGAACGTTTCTCTTCTGGCTGACTCGCGTAAATTTTTAGCGGTTCACTATCACCGGTCACAACGCTTTCGTCGATGACGATTTTCGACACGTCGTTATCAGATGGGACTTCAAACATGGGGTGTAACAAAATCGATTCAAGGATGGAACGAAGCCCGCGAGCCCCGGTTTTACGCTCCATCGCTTTCTTGGCAACGGCACGTAATGCCTCGGGCCGCACATCGAGCTCGACCCCTTCCATCTCAAACAGTTCACGGTACTGCTTAATCAACGCATTTTTTGGCTCAGATAGAATCTGAATCAGCGCCTCTTCGTCGAGCTCTGTGAGTGTCGCCACAACAGGTAAGCGACCTACGAATTCGGGAATCAGTCCGTACTTTACGAGATCTTCCGGTTCGACCTCGGCAAAGGCTTCGCCAATCGAACGCGAGGTATCCTTCGAGCGCACTTCAGCACCAAAGCCGATCCCACCACGTTCGCTCCGATCACGAATCAGTTTATCAAGCCCCGCAAATGCGCCGCCGCAGATAAACAGAATGCTTGATGTATCAACTTGCAGAAATTCCTGCTGCGGATGCTTCCGGCCACCCTGTGGCGGAACGGATGCCACAGTGCCTTCAATAAGCTTCAAGAGTGCCTGTTGCACACCTTCGCCCGACACATCTCGGGTAATCGACGGATTGTCTGATTTCCGTGAAATCTTGTCAATTTCATCAATATAAACAATGCCTTGCTGCGCCTTCTCAACGTCGTAATCACACTTCTGCAATAGCTTCTGAATGATATTTTCAACGTCTTCACCCACATAGCCTGCTTCCGTGAGTGTGGTCGCATCGGCCATGGTGAAGGGCACATTCAACAGCCGTGCTAAGGTCTCGGCGAGCAGTGTTTTACCCGATCCTGTTGGGCCAATCAGCAAAATATTGGACTTACCAAGCTCGACTTCACGCCCAGCTTTTTCGCCGTACCGTAACCGTTTGTAATGGTTATACACCGCGACTGCCAACACGCGTTTGGCACGCTCTTGGCCAATGACATAGTCATCCAGCGTGTCTTTAATGACCTGTGGGACCGGCAGGCGATCGCCTGAGTCAACCTCGTCCGCTTCTTGGACTTCTTCACGAATGATGTCATTACACAAATCAACGCACTCATCGCAAATAAATACGCTCGGACCCGCAATGAGCTTGCGCACTTCATGCTGGCTCT
>JAGYIK010000216.1 GCA_018402605.1 Litorivicinus sp.
CGTCCGGCCGCGCGGATGCCGACGGCGGCGTCTGATGCCGAACCCTCGGACCCTGAGCCTGGGCCTCAGCCTAAATCAACACCGAAGATTGACTCTGATGCGACGCCTTTGGCCCGTGTGGCTGATGTCGATCCGGAGCCTCCGGAATCCATAGCGTTCGTCGCAATGGATTCTGAGCAGACGTCGGATGCAGACGCTGGGTATCCCGGGGTGGATGCGAGCTCGGCCGCGGAGCCTCATCTCGAGCCCGAACCCGAGCCCACGCCCGATCGGGGCGAACCGAGTCAGGCTGTGGTGCATCAATCTGTTTCCGCGGGTGTTGAAATCGACACATCGGTGCAGTCCGGTGAGCCGGATGACGAAGATATCGATGATCCTCTGGCGTCTGTGGTGGCGCATCGTTTTGTTCCGGAAACTTGGGTCACGGATGTCAAGATCCTTGGGCTACACGGCATGACAGGCTCACTGATTATGCAAAGTGTGTTAGTGGACATTGATGTTTCGGTGGTTCGATTGGCGATGCGCGAGAGTACCAGTCGATTGATGAACGACACCCATCGGAAACGGATTGCTGAAGCCTTCGCTGTGCACCTCGGTCAGGTCCCCGAGATTCAGATCGAGACCCGTGATAGTCTTACCGAAACACCAGAGGCGTACCTTGCCCGGATGCGTCAAGAGGCCCTAAAGCGCGCGCAGGAACGGTTTCAAGAAGACCCTTTTGTGGCGACGCTGACCGAGGAGCTCGGTGCTGAAGTGCGTATCGAGACAATTCAACCGCGAGAGAATGATCATGTTTGATGGCCCCTTGAAAGAGATGATGGCGCAAGCGCAAAAAATGACTGAGCAGATGAAAGCGGCTCAGGACGCCCTCGCGCAACAGGAAGTGACAGGTGAGTCCGGCGCCGGTCTGGTTCGGGTCACCCTCAACGGCCAGGGTGACTGTCGGCAGGTCGAAATCAATCCACATGTGCTCGCGGATGAGCCTGCGATCGTCGGCGAACTTGTGGCGTCGGCGATTAACGATGCCAATCAGAAGCTCGAGGCGATGAAGAAAGACTCGATGGGTGCTTTGACCCAGGGTTTGAATTTGCCACCGGGATTTAAATTTCCGTTTTCATGAGCGTAGCACCTCTTTTCAAAGCACTTGAGCAGGCATTTCGGTGTCTACCCGGCATTGGTCCACGGAGCGCCACGCGCATGGCGCTGCATGTGCTGGAGCGTGACCGTGAGCGGGCACAGCATTTGGCGCAGACATTGATTGATGCGCTCGAACGCCTAGGACATTGTGAACGTTGTCACAACCTGACTGAACAGCAGCCGTGCGGGATCTGCCGTGATCCCAATAGGGATGCTTCGGTGTTGTGTGTGGTGAGTTCGCCGGGCGACATTTTGGCGATCGAGCAATCTGGACTCTACAGTGGCCATTATCACTGTCTGCAAGGCCTACTGAGCCCGCTCGAAGGGCTCGGTCCGGAAGAAATTGGTTTGGCAGCCTTGTTTGCGCGTGTTGCGGCTGAGACCCCATCTGAGGTCGTTATCGCCTTGGCGTCGACCGTCGAGGGCGAAGCCACCACTCATCAGATCGTCAGCCACTTAAAGGGTCAGACTCGTCTTACGCGACTCGCACAAGGTGTGCCTGTCGGCGGCGAGCTTGACCACATTGATGCATCGACACTTTCACAAGCTTTGGCCTCACGCACTGAGCT